>NZ_LWEY01000199.1:0-851 GCF_001634935.1 Oleiphilus sp. HI0043
GGCCAGAGTAAACTCACTAACGCTTGCCGAGTCATCATATTCAATCTTTTTAGCATCTTCCCACTCTCCGCTAGCGTTACGATTAAGCATTAGATCATATCGACCTCCAGAAGATTGACGCCAAGCAACGTAGAGATCGCCATTATCAGAAATTGAGGGTTTAGGTTGAACCGCAAAGTGTGTTTCTGCACCAACAACATCAACAAACTGTGTTTCATCACTGCTCAGAGTTGCATCACTTGATACATTGAATCTTCTTGCTCTAACTCTGTCGAAGCCCGACACTTCCTGTGACCACACCACCACACCAAGACCTGAGGAACTAAGAGATAATTCAAGGTCTTGGGCGTCTCCCAAAACATCGGCTCCTGATACTGTATCAATATAAATTGGAGCGCCAAACCCCAAACCATTAAACCCGGTAATAAAATTAAAAGAAAGCAGCCTTACACGCTGAACACCGGCAGAGCTTTGTTGAATGAAACCACCAACAACCCCTCCAGAATCACTTAAGCTAAAACTGGTATTTCTAACCTCACCATCAACAGAAGACCCACTTAAAAGATCTCGTGGCCCGCTCCATGCATTCCCATCAAACATGTTAACCCATGCTGTCAGCTGTGCGTCAGGAGACCTTGGCTGAATCCATATAACGACCGCATGCCCCAGCTCATTAATAGCGATTTCTGGAGAGTAAACGCTACCAAGACCAGCACTATCCAACCTTAATGAGTTAACGCAGGAAGAATCAAGAGAGTCAGGATTCTTGCGGCAATGCCGTGAAGCAGACTCAGTTCCGGGTAGAACCCAGACTTCCTGATCCGCTAGATATTGACTTGCCCAAATCTGTG
>NZ_LWEY01000200.1:0-1182 GCF_001634935.1 Oleiphilus sp. HI0043
GCTCCCGACTATGAAGACTTCGATCCGCTTGAAATGGACAGATACTCTTCGATTCAGCAGCTTTCGCGAGCCTTAACGGAGTCAACATCAGACCTTCAGGACCTTCGAGATACCTTGTCTGACCGTTCACGAGATGCCGAGACTTTATTATTACAGCAATCCCGTATTAACTCAGAACTGCAAGAAGGCTTGATGAAAACACGGATGATACCGTTTTCATCAATTGTTCCAAGACTACGCCGTATCGTTCGCCAAATTGGTGGCGAGCTAGGTAAGCAAGTCGATTTTGATGCACTGAATACCGAAGGTGAAATGGATCGTTCCGTATTGGAAAGAATGGTCGCTCCGCTTGAACACATGTTACGTAACGCCCTCGATCATGGTATTGAAACTGTTAACGAGCGTAAAAAAGCTGGCAAACCAGAGAGTGGCACAATCACACTCTCTCTAATGCGTGAAGGCGGAAATATTGTCTTGAAGATGAAGGACGATGGCGCTGGAATTAACGACAAAGTTGTTCTAGATAAAGCGATAAAACAAGGGCTTGTACCCAAAAACACGAAACCTAGCCGCCATGAAATTATGCAATTTATCATGCACCAGGGTTTCAGTACGGCAGAAAAAGTGACGCAGATTTCCGGTCGAGGTGTCGGCATGGACGTTGTAGCCAGTGAAATCAAGCAAATGGGCGGCAGCATTGAAATCAATTCTGAGTTTGGTCACGGTACCGAGTTTGCTATTCGTCTACCCTTTACGGTATCCGTTAACCGAGCGCTGATGGTAAACATTGGTGAAGACTTCTACGCCATTCCTCTGAATACTATTGAAGGTATTGTTCGAGTCAGCCCTTATGAGCTGGAAGAATACTATAAACCTGATGCACCAATGTATGAATACGCTGGTCGCGAGTATCAGCTACAGTACCTAGGTAAACTACTACACAGCAGTCATCACCCTAAATTGCAGGGGCAACCACTACCGCTACCCGTCATTCTGGTTAGAGGAAGTGACAAGCCTATGGCGCTACAGGTTGATAGCTTGATGGGCAGCCGTGAGATCGTTGTAAAAAGTCTTGGGCCTCAATTTGCCAATGTTCATGGAGCTTCTGGAGCAACTATTCTCGGTGACGGTAGCGTTGTCGTGATTCTTGACCTTCCTGCGCTCATTCGAGACGACATGGCA
>NZ_LWEY01000201.1:0-520 GCF_001634935.1 Oleiphilus sp. HI0043
TTCTTTAATTGACGTATAACTGCAACAAGGCACTCATGGGATCAGGACAACAAAAGCATATTGAAAGTGATCGCATGCTCAAGGCCATCACTGACCAAAGCTCTGAAGGCATTACAGTTGCCGACACTGAGGGTAATTACGTATTTGTTAACCCTGCTTTTTGTAAGATGAGCGGCTACAGCAAAGATGAGCTGCTAGGCATGACGGTGTTTGATATAAAGGCACCCGAACAAGATCACCGCTCTTTCGAAAGAACCAAAACCACTGAAGAAGGGCTAACCGTTGAAGTTTTGCTTCAACGTAAAGACGGAAGCACTTATCACTCAGAAGTGATTGGAAAGAATATTGATATTGACGGCAAAGCCCTGGTACTCGGGATAGTTCGCGATATCAGCCAGGAAGTAAAAACCGGACAAAAAATTCGTACCCTCTCCCAAGCCGTCGAGCAGAGCCCTGTGTCGGTCATGATCATCGCCACCAATGGGAGCATAAAGTATGTAAATCAGGCATTTGAAACGAC
>NZ_LWEY01000202.1:0-19625 GCF_001634935.1 Oleiphilus sp. HI0043
ACAAAAAGGCCATTATCGATAAAAAGATTGCCAAGGCAACTGAAGAGCGTGGCGTTCTGATTTTGTTGAAAGGAAATGGCAAAGGCAAAAGTAGCTCCGCCTTTGGCACGATGGCCAGAGCCGTAGGGCATGGTCAGAAAGCCGCGGTCGTTCAGTTTATTAAGGGCCGAAAAGAAACCGGTGAATTCAAACTATTCCGCGACCATGAACGTATCGATTGGCATGTAATGGGGCATGGCTTCACCTGGGAAACCCAAGACAAAGACCAAGATATAGCTGCCGCTCAGAACGCGTGGGAGCTCGCTAAATCGCTGCTAACCGACCCCCAGTACGATATTCTGATTTTTGACGAAATGAGCTACATGTTTAAATACAAATACCTTGAATTGGAACCGGTTCTAGAAGCTCTAAAAAATAGACCTAAACATCAGCATGTCATGATTACGGGGCGAAAGATGCCCGAAGCCTTGGAAGACATCGCCGATACGATCAGCCATATTCAGGATGAGCGTCATGCCTTTCGTCTTGGTGTAAAAGCGCAAGCCGGGATCGAGTTCTAATGAGTGTTCAATCGCCTTCTAAACTCCCTACGGCTTCATGCCCAGCTATGTTCATTGTCGCGCCAAGCTCTGGTGAAGGAAAGACAACAGTAACGGCTGCGATTGCGCGGTCGTATCGAAACAAAGGCAAAAACGTACGGGTATTTAAGACCGGCCCTGATTACCTAGACCCTCAAATTCTGGCGCAAGCTTCTGGTAAGGATGTTGAGCCGCTAGACATGTGGATGGCAGGTGAAGCTTATTGCCAGCAAAAACTGTATGAGGCGGCCGAGGTTTCAGATCTCATTATTATCGAAGGCGCAATGGGCATGTTTGATGGCGAGCCATCAAGTGCTGATCTAGCTGCGCGTTTCAATATACCGGTGGTTATCGTGTTGAACGTGAAAGGCATGGCACAAACGGCGGGTGCCATCGCTACGGGTTTAGCGCGCTATCGTTCAGACATTCATGTGGCTGGCATTATCGCGAACCATTGCAGTACAGCGCGGCACGAAGAGTTGATAAGAGATGCGCTTCCTTCAGATATCCCTTTATTGGCAACGCTAGCGAGAGACGAAGAAGTTACCTTACCAGAACGGCACCTTGGTTTGGTGCAAGCAGATGAAGTGCGTGAAGAGCTTGAAGTACGTTTTGAAAAAGGCGTCTCGTGGATTGGTGAGCAGGCGATTACTCAGTTGCCTGAGCCGGTCGATTTCAAATCCACTTCATTAGCGCGTCCAAGTCGTTTGCTTGAAGGAAAACACATTGCGATTGCTAAGGATGCAGCATTTAGTTTTATTTATGACGCCAATTTGCGGTTGTTAGAGACATTGGGTGCAAGTTACGAATTCTTTTCTCCCATGTCTGATCAACAAGTGCCCGTGGCAGATGCACTTTGGTTGCCTGGTGGATATCCGGAGCTCTATGCGCAAAAACTGAGTCAAAACCGTAGCATGTGCGAGTCCGTTCAAGTATTCCATCGTGCTAATAAACCGGTACTGGCTGAGTGCGGTGGTTTTTTATATTGCCTAGAATCGCTGACTGATCTTGAAGACGCGCGCTATTCTATGGCGGGATTAATGGCGGGCGATGGGGCCATGCGCGGAAAGCGCGGTTGCCAGGGGATGCAGACCGCCGCTTTGCCTGAAGGTGATGTAAGAGCGCATGCGCATCATCGTTCTCGAAGTGCAAATACGCCAGAACCTATTGGCTACGGTAAAAGACAAAGGCATTCGGCGCCGGGTGAAGCAATCTATCGCGAGGGTAGTTTGACGGCTACGTATCTACACTTATTTTTCCCTTCTAATGCAGAAGCCATCGCAGCGTTGTTTTTGGGCGTGACGACATTTTCGGCTACAACAGAAGCTGTTAACCGCACTGAAAATGCGCTTAGTTACAATATGCTCAGCAATAATGAGCAGGCTAGGTAAGCACTATGTGGCCAGAGAGCAGTGAACAAGCAAAACCTTTGCGCAGCGGCTTAACAACCGGCTCTTGCGCGACGGCGTGCTGTGTTGCTGCTGCCCAAGCCTTATTGGCGAACAAACATCCCGATGAGGTTGAGATCACTTTGCCGAAAGGTAAAGTCGTCTCTTTGAAAATCGAAGGGTACGAGTCACTTGAACCTGAAAAGAGTGTACGCACCGCTACCATTAAAGATGCAGGAGATGACCCTGACGCGACTCATGGGGCGCTGGTATTTGTAGAGCTGTACTTAGAGGAAAAACAAGGCGTGCAATTTATCTCAGCGCAAGGCGTGGGAACGGTTACACGAGAAGGTTTGGTGCTTAAGGTCGGCGAACCTGCGATCAATCCCGTACCGCGAGAAATGATGCAGTCACATTTATTGAATGCGGCCAAGGTATACCAATATTCTGGTGGTTTTAAGGTTGCTGTCGGCGTTGAAAACGGTGAAGAAATCGCACTTAAAACCATGAACCCGAGGCTCGGTATTATGGGTGGTTTATCTATTTTGGGAACCACCGGAATAGTTAGGCCGTATTCTTGCGCCGCCTATATTGCATCTATCCATCAAGGTGTAGATGTAGCGGCTGCAAATGGTATCACGCACATTGCGGCTACCACAGGCAGCACCAGCGAAGAAGCGATTAAGACGCGATATGAACTCAACGATATGGGGTTGATTGAAATGGGTGATTTTGTGGGTGCGCTGCTAAAGCACTTGCGAAAAGTACCCACCTCAACATCGCCCATCAAAAAAGTCTCTATTTGTGGTGGGTTCGGAAAAATAAGCAAGCTGGCAAATGGCCACATGGATTTAAATAGCCGTTCTTCGTCCATTGATTTTGAGCAGCTTGCTCGAATCGCGAAAGCGCAGAAGGCAGACCAAAGCGTGCTCGATAAAATCCAAGAAGCGAATACAAGTATGCAGGTATTTCAGATTTGTCGCGATGCCGGGATACTGATTGGCGATGAATTATGTAAAGCAGCACTTAACGAAGCGCGTCGCGTATTGAGAACACTGCCTGATAATACAGTCACCTTGGAGGTGTATTCTGTTGATCGACAAGGCCAATTTATTGGTTTTGCCTCTGAGGAAAGCCCATGAAGATACTCTTGCTGGGCGGAACGGCAGATGCGCGAGTTTTTACGAAGCGCGCCTATGAAAAGGGTTTGTTTAATACTAACGATCATTCGCTTATTTATAGCGTGGCAGGCTTGGTTCGACAACCCGACGTACCCTGCGAAGTCATTTCCGGAGGCTTTACACAGTTCGGTGGTTTAAAGGCATATATTAGATCGGAAGGCATCGGTGCTGTGTTGGATATGACGCATCCATACGCAGCAAAAATGAGTTCAACGGCGATAGATGTATGTAACAGCTTGGCCTTGCCTTATTGGCGATTTTCTCGAGAACCTTGGGTCGCGCAAAAGGGCGATAACTGGATCTCGGTCTCTTCATGGGCTGATGCGGTCACTGAATGTGCCAAATTTAAGAGAATCTTGCTGACTGTCGGGCAGCTGTCTCAAGACGACATGACGCGACTCAGTGATGTTCTAGCGACTCAGGATGAAAGCAAATTAATCTACCGAACCGCCGCGCCATCAAGAGCGTCATTGTCAGGCAGCGTGGAATGGATCAAAGCGATAGGTCCTTTTGATCTTGAGTCAGAGAGAGCCTTATTACAGGTAAATCGAATTGACTGTTTAGTGACTAAAAATAGTGGTGGCGATGCCACGCAAGCGAAATTGGTAGCCGCACGAGAGTTCGGGGTTCAGGTGGTGATGTTGACGCGCCCAAACATATCGCCAGTCAAGCATTTGTTCAGTGACCTTGATGACTGCCTACATCACGTCGAAAGTTCGCTGTCTGATTCTCTCACCCTTGAGGATCAAGATACTGAGCAAAACAATAGCGAAAAAAACGTATAGGAAACCGAGATGCCATTTGATTACGAATTGGACCCGAAAGCGATTGAGCGACAAAGCTTTGAGCTGATTCGCCAGCTAAGCAACTTGAGTTGTTTCGATAAAGAACAACAACAGGTCGTGATGCGTGTCGTACATAGCTTAGGTATGCCCGAGCTGACGGATAAGATTCTGTTTAGCGCAGGTGCTTGCGAAAAAGGCAGAGCGTCCTTGGGTCAGAATAAGCCAATTTTGTGCGATGTGGAGATGGTCAAGCAAGGCGTTACTAAGCGCATGATTGAACGAGAGCCCCTGTGTTTTTTGAACGATAACGACACCATTCAACAGGCTAAACAACTAGGCGAAACAAGGTCGATGGCTGCCTTAAGTTCTTGGACACCCTTCTTGAAAGACAGCGTTGTATTGATAGGGAATGCTCCAACGGCCTTGTTCAGATTACTTGAAATGTTGGAACAAGGCGCAGACAAACCGGCGCTTATCATCGGCATGCCAGTCGGCTTTGTCGGCGCAGCAGAATCTAAAGAAGCGCTTTGGGAAGAACACAAAAAATTAGGCGTGGAGTGTATAACCTTGGCTGGCCGCCAAGGTGGCAGTGCAGTTACCGCCGCGGCTTGTAATGCGCTTTTACGCTGTAATCGCGGGGAGTGGTATTAATGCCCTTACATGTAATTGGCCTTGGCGTTTCGGAGCAAGCGAACTTGGACGAAGTCGCCTTGAGTGCTTTGCAGTCAGCAGATCGTATTATTGGTTCCCAGAGACAGTTAGAGACGGTTCGCTGGTGGATTTCAGAAAGGCAGGTGACTGAGCAGCTTCCTAAGCTCTCTATTTTAAAAGGGCAATTGGCGAGCTATCTGGACGAAGGTGAAACAGTTGCCTTGCTAGCCTCAGGTGATCCGCTATTTTTTGGTATCGGAAAATGGGTACGGCAGAGCTTTTCGGATTTGAGGCAAGATCAACTTTGTTTTCATGCGGGCGTGTCCAGCATTCAAGCCGCTTGCCATCGACTCGGCTGGTCCTTACAAGATGTTGAGGTTATTTCACTGCATGGTCGTCCATTACAATCTTTGACCACTCAGCTCAAACCGCATACATGCTATGTATTGCTCACTGATCAAAATAGTTCTGCGCATGCAATTGCTAAAGAATGCCAACGCCGTGGCTTTGAAATGGCAGCGCTGACGGTCTGCGAAAAGCTTGGTTATTCAGACGAACGGGTACGTCTATTATCAATTGATGAACTCATTGATGGAGAGGCACAAAGCCAACGTTTTGATCCCTTAAATGTCGTGTGTTTACAGACACTTGAATCGACGCAATATACGCCGACATTTCCGGGAATTCCGGATGAGCAGTTTGTGACGGACAAAGCACCCGGTAAAGGCATGATTACCAAGCGTGAAGTTCGCTTAGCGATATTGTCTTTGTTAGAACCGACAACAGACGATTGCATTTGGGATGTTGGGGCAGGTTGCGGTGGTGTTGCCACAGAGCTAGCGTTGTGGGGTAAAGGTGCCCAGGTTCATGCAATCGAGCATCATCCGGAGAGGTTAGACTGCTTGAAGGCGAATCAGCACCGTTTCGCAGTTGAACCAAACTTGTCAATTGTTGAGGGCAGTGCACCTGATATTTGTTCAACTTTGCCCGCGGCTAACAAGGTTTTTGTGGGCGGAAGCGGCGGTCAGTTATTAGACATTCTAAATCTAGCCTGGGAGCAACTACCAGAGCGTGGGATGGTCGTCGCCAGTGCCGTGACCGAACAAACGCGCCAACAACTTTATCAGTTTTACCAATCTCGGTTCAGCGATGAAACAAGCCATGTCGAAACATTTGAGCTGGCCGTTAGTCGCGGCGAAACGCTGGCGGGTGAGTTGTATTACAAACCACAACTACCCGTCACACTTTATAAGTTTGTGAAAGTAGAAAAGACAGCAACGAATGAGGCCTTGGATCATGTCTAACCAGCAGCAGGTCAATCAGAATAAGCTCGGCGCCTTTTATGGTGTTGGCGTTGGGCCGGGTGATCCTGACTTACTAACGATGAAGGCATTCAAAGTAATCCAGAACGCGCCAGTGATCAGCTATCTCAGTGGTGAAACCGGTAGCTCACAAGCGAAAATGATTGCAAGAAACGCGCTGACAGAACGTGAAGAGAGAGCGGCGGATCAGGGTCTTAATGTTCTTGAGGATGTCGTGATCGAGATGCCGATGTCGAAGGATCGTACCTTAGCGAATCACGCTTACGACAGTGGCGCTGTTCGGATAAAAGCGGCGCTTGATGCGGGGCAGGATGTGGCGTTTTTGTGTGAAGGCGACCCCTTATTTTTCGGCTCGTTTGCCTACTTACTTGAGCGGCTTCAGGATGACTACCCCTGTCAGGTGATCCCAGGTATTTCGTCTGTGAATGCTGCTGCCAGCGCGATGATGCAACCGCTTACAATGTTAAAAGAATCGTTTGTTGTGGTCAGTGGCCGTCATCAGGATTCGCAAATAGAGCGAGCCCTTAGCGAGCACGATAGTGTGGTGATCATGAAAGCAGGGCAGGCCCGCCCAAGAATATTGGCATTGCTTGAGCGAACGGGAAGATTAGCCGACGCCACGTATCTTGAATATATCGGCCGAGATAATCAGAAGATTGTGAGCGATATAACTCAATTATCTCCAGAGCAAGGGCCGTATTTTTCTTTGTTTGTGGTTTTACCATCGGCAGATCGTAGCTCAGAGGAGAGAAGTCGTGATTAGAATTTTCGCGTTAACCGAAGCCGGGCGCTGTTTGGCAGAACGCTTAGCAAGCGCAATTAGAACCGATTCAACTGCGCTTACGAATGAAGTCGAGGTGTCGTTTAAACCGCAACCCTTTGCGCAAACGGTGCAAGACTCATTTCGCGCCGGCGAACGACAGATTTTAATCTGTGCCACAGGCATTGTCATGCGAACACTCGCGCCGGTAATGGTGAACAAACATGAAGACCCGCCCGTCCTCGTTCTGGATGAACGTGGCGAATTTGTTATTCCCTTGCTGTCCGGGCATGAAGGTGGCGCGAATGAGTTTGGGCGAATTATTTCGGAAGTACTCAGTGCAAGCTTGGTCTTAACGACGGCGGATCCGTATTTGAAACCAATCTACATCGTGGGCATGGGCTGCGAGCGGCATTGCCCTGAGTCAGAACTTCGTGCCTTGCTAGAACAATGCCTTGTGGAAAAGGGTTTAGAGCTTTCACAGATTAGCGGCATCGCAAGCATTGATATTAAGGCGGACGAACAAGGGTTAATCGATTTGGCGGCATCCCTGGCTTTACCGTATCTCACATGGGACAAAGATCAGTTGGCGACGGTTGAGTCTCAGCTGAGCGTAAAGTCAGATTATATATTCGACACAGTTGGCGTGTATGGGGTCGCTGAATCGGCGGCATTGTATTCGGCACAAAAGACGACGTCTGCGCCAGCGGAGTTGGTTTTATCGAAACAAAAGACAAAGAAAGCCACGTGCGCGATTGCACGGAGCTTTACTAAGACAGCGTCAGATAAGTAATAGTGCTTAGGTCGTATTGGAAAAATAGTTCATTTGAATTAAGAGCAGGAAACAAAATTAGCATGAGTCAGTTATTTGTAGTGGGCACCGGTCCTGGTGATAGATCTCTTGTGGCGCCGAAAGCGCTTAGCGCCATTGGAGCCAGTTCAGATTTGGTCGCGTACGGTTTGTATCTCGACTTGTTAGGTGATGTGTGTGATGGAAAAACACATCACGAGTTACCTTTGGGGGAAGAGATCGGGCGAGCTAAACTCGCCTTAGATCTCGCGGCTAGCGGTAAAACAACCGCCTTGGTTTCGAGTGGCGACATCGGCATTTATGCGATGGCAACGTTGGTGTTTGAATTGTTGGATCAACAACTCTTAAAGCAAGCGCAAGGCGAGGCCTTAGATCATCCAGAATGGCTAGATGTTGAGATAGACGTTGTCCCTGGAATCTCTGCCATGCAAGCGGGCGCAAGCCGTGTCGGCGCCATGCTCGGTCATGATTTTTGTACCGTATCGTTATCTGATTTGCTAACGCCTTGGGAGACGATCGAAAAGCGTATTCATAGCGCTGGCCAAGGTGACTTTGTTATCTCGTTCTATAACCCCGTATCTAAAAAGCGTGATTGGCAGTTGAACCATGCGCGAGACGTTTTGCTCCAGTACCGACCGGCTTCGACGCCCGTTTTGTTGGGGCGCCAATTAACCCGTGAAGACGAGTCCATCACCATTACCACCCTAGATAAGTTAGATGCCAAAGACGTTGATATGTTCACGCTTGTGAGCGTTGGAAACAGCGAATCTCGACATATCGTCAATGGCAAAAAAGAATGGGTTTACACGCCAAGAGGCTATAAGAAAAAACTATGACAGTCTATTTTATTGGAGCCGGTCCGGGTGACCCAGAGCTCATGACCCTAAAAGGCCAGCGTATACTTGAGCGTTGTCCTGTTGTTTTGTACGCCGGTTCATTGATACCCAGAGAGGTCTTGGATTCAGTTGAAGATAAAGCAGAGTTGATTGTCGATACCGCCTCTATCGACTTAGAAGAAATTAGCCAGCACATTGAGAAAGCCCACCAAGAAGGTAAAGACGTTGCGCGGCTTCAATGTGGTGACCCTTCACTTTATGGTGCGATTGGTGAGCAAATTAGACGGCTAGAGCAAGCTGGTATTGATTATGAAATCATACCGGGTGTCAGTGCTGTTGCTGCGTCTGCCGCGTATTTAGGTAAAGAGTTGACCTTGTCTGGCGTTTCTCAAACGCTAATTATGACGCGCTATGAAGGCAAAACTCCGTTTCCTGAGCGAGAGCGGCTTCCGCAGCTGGCACAAAGCGGCGCGACCCTCGCGATCCATCTTGGCGTCACCCGCATCCATAAAATTGTTGGAGAGCTGATTCCGCATTATGGCGAAGACTGCCCTGCAGCTGTGTGTTACAGAACCAGTTGGCCCGATGAAGACAAAGTCACAGGAACATTAAAAGATATCGTCGAAAAAGTACGCGAAAAGAAATTTACTCGAACATCTTTGATCCTGGTCGGTCATGTGTTGGATACCGACGATTTTGCCGATTCTTATCTATATGCCAAAGACAAAGCGCATGTCTATCGGCCCAAGGTTAAACCAGATGTACCGAGACAAGTGAAGCGCTAGCAGCAGAAAACAACACACGTTGTCGGTGAGTTTGATTAAGCACAAAGACAACCAAGATAGAACAACAACGAGAGTACAGCGAGATAAATGATGCAATTAAATAAAATACCTACCACCGTCGTTACTGGCTTTTTAGGAAGTGGTAAAACCACCTTACTATCAAATGTCATTCAGCAAGCTGAAGGCAAACGAATCGCCGTTATTGTCAATGAATTTGGTGAACTTGATATTGATGCGGACCTGCTACGTAGCTGTCCTTTGTCTTGTGAAGAAGATGGTGCTGAAAGTGGTGTTGTTGACTCCGACTCTAGCGCTAACAATGGTATTTACGAACTCGCCAATGGTTGCATTTGCTGTACGGTGGAAGAAGAGTTTCTGCCTGTTATGCAGCAGCTTGTAGAGCGTCGTGATGATATCGATCACATTCTGATTGAGACCAGTGGCTTAGCACTACCCAAGCCCTTAGTGCAGGCATTCAATTGGCCTGGCATTAAAGAATATTGCACCGTCGATGCCGTGGTAACGGTTGTCGATGGTCCAGCGGTGGCATCAGGGCGATTTGCGCACGATGAAGGTAAGGTTCAGGCACAGCGTTTGGCCGATGAAAGTCTTGATCACGACCCTAGCTTGCAAGAACTGTTAGACGATCAATTGAGTGCTGCAGACTTGGTTGTGGTTAGCAAAAATGATTTGCTAGACGCGCCACAACGTCAATTGGTTGAAACGATTGTCGGCAAGCGCGTACCAAGCGAAGTCAAAACGACCTATATCAGTAACGGTGAAGCAGAGCTCAATGCCATCATCGGCATTGATGCTGCGGCTGAAGAGCGTATCGAGCAAATACATAATCACCATGATCATCACCATGCGCACGGCGAACATCACGAGCATGCACATGACCATTTCGATTCGTTTGTGATTCAGATCGGTGAAGTCGATAGCGATAAAATTCAAGCAGCGATACAAAACGTTGTTAGTGACTTCAATATCTTCAGAGTAAAAGGTTTTGCAGCTTTGCCAGGTAAGCCAATGAGACAAGTATTGCAGGCTGTGGGTAAGCGTCTAGACAGTTATTTTGACCGCCCATGGCAAGCAGGCGAGCCAAGAAAAACATCGCTCGTTTTTATCGGAAAAGGCATCGAGAAAGCGGTCATCCAAAGCGTATTAGAAAACGCCCTGGTTTAGGTGGACGGGTTTAGGCAAACAGGTTTAAACGCACCCATTAGACAAGCGATATTGAAAGGCAGAATTTGGTGATTTTTTTATGCATTTGCTAGCAGCTAAACCGGGTGGTTTTGTCGATGATGAAGGTATTATCGATCTCGATCAAAGCCCCGCAGAGGTAGTTATACTGACATCGGCAGACAGTAGTTTGTCTGCACTGTCGTATGCGCTACAAAATATGCACGAAGATCACCAACACGATGTGAACTTTCCGCAAGTGCGTTTGGCGAACTGGATGCAATTGTTAAAGCCTGCTGCGTATGACTTGTATGAGCATAAGGTCTTGGAGTCGGCCCAAGTCGTTGTCGTATCCTTATTGGGTGGCGCGAGTTATTGGGCCTATGGTTTGGAGCGCTTGGTTGACTGGCAGAACGCACAAACACCGGACGCTCCTAGAACCTTAATTGTGGTTCCTGGGGATGATAATCCTGATCCGGACTTATCTGATGCTAGTTCGGTAGTGCCTCAGGATGCGCACCGTGTTTGGCGTTACTTGCGTGAAGGCGGCGTCGAGAATGCCCGACATCTTTATCACTTTATTATTGCGCGTTATGTCAGATTATTAGCTGATCTAACGTTGTCATGGCAAGAGCCGAGGCCCTTACCCAAATGTATGATTTACGAGCCGGGTGTAGAGCAGGGGACCTTATTAGCTTGGCAAGACAAGGTAAGCAATAAGGCTGGCCAAGATAATCCAACCGTAATGCTGTTGTTTTATCGAAGTCATTTGCAAAGCGCTAATACCACGATGTTCGATGCGCTAATTAGTGTCTTGGAACAGCATCAGCTTTCTGTGTTACCCGTTGCGATTAGTTCGCTAAAAGACCCGTCATCACTCTCCTTGGTTAACGCATTAATCGACCAGGCAAATGTACAGTTGGTACTGAATGCGACTGGGTTTGCAACCAATACCGTGGCGAGCCCCGATCTTAGTTCTGAGCCAAGTACTTTCCAATCGCCCTTTGAGAAAGACCTTGTTGTTTTGCAGTTGGTATTGTCAGGTAGTACAGAAGAAGACTGGTTAGCGCATAGCCAAGGCTTGAGAAGCCGAGATTTAGCGATGCAAGTCGTGCTTCCTGAAATGGATGGTAGGATTGCAACCCGTGCACTTAGTTTTAAGAGCGAGAGTTTCTACGACGAGCATGCCCAGTCGAGTATCGTTCAATATGAATTAAATGCTGAACGGGCACATTTCGTAGCGGAATTAGCATGGCGATATTGCCGACTTGCGGTGAAGCCAAATTCAGAAAAACGCATCGGGATGATACTCGCGAATTATCCGACGAAGGATGGCCGGATAGGGAATGGCGTTGGGTTAGACACACCCAATTCAGCCTGCCAAATTCTGAGTGCCTTGGCCGATGCTGGTTACCCCGTTAGCGATATTCCCGAATCGGGAAATGCATTGATCGAAGCATTGCTAACTTCTGTCACCAATAATCCAAATACCTTGCACCATTTGCCATGTTGGCAAAGTCTTTGTGTCGAGACCTATAAGAAGCTGTTTTCTGCGTTACCCGAATCGTCACAGAAAGCAGTAATAGATCAGTGGGGACAGCCAGAGGACGACAACAAGTTTCGGCAAGGGCGACTGATGATATCGGGTATTCGTTTGGGCGAGATCTTTGTTGGTATTCAACCTGCACGAGGATTCAATATTGATCTGGTCGCAAACTACCATGACCCGGATTTGATCCCACCGCACAACTACTTAGCTTTCTATTTTTGGCTGAGACATGTCTATAAGGTGGAAGCGGTGATTCATGTTGGTAAACATGGCAATCTGGAATGGTTACCCGGAAAAGGCTCGGCCTTATCATCAGAATGTTGGCCTGATATTGCGCTTGGCCCTATGCCGCATTTTTATCCGTTTATTGTGAATGACCCAGGTGAGGGTGCTCAAGCAAAGAGGCGAACCCAAGCGGCCATTATCGATCATCTAATGCCACCCATGACAAGGGCTGAAACCTATGGACCACTAGCCGAGTTAGAGTCGCTAGTCGATGAGTATTACCAGGCAATGGGAATGGACGACAAGCGCGAAGTCTATCTCCGAAAAGCGATTTTGGATCAGGTAAAAGATAGCAATGTGCTAGACGAACTTGGCACTGAAGATACGTCAGATGAAGACGCTGTACTAAATCGGCTCGATGCGTATTTATGTGACATCAAGGAAGCGCAGATACGACATGGTCTGCATATACTAGGGGTGCTGCCAAACAAGGAGAAGCTTTCGGATACGATAGTGGCCTTACTGCGCTTGCCTCGTGGTGGTGAGAAACACAGTCAGGGAATTCTTCATAACCTGGTTCTGGATTTAGATATTAAAGGTGACGATGATCTATTTGATCCACTGTCTGCAGGTGCGGAAGCTTGGGAGGGCACGAGACCTGAATGCTTAGCCGAACTAGATGAAGGACTTTGGCGTACCGAAGCGGATACACGTGAGCGACTAGAACTGCTTGCCAAAAAGCTAGTAGAAACCTATGTCTTGTCTGACGAATCAATTCCGTTGCTTGCGCAATTACCTTCTACACTAGCGCAGCTCAATTATACAAAAGACGTGCTCTTAGCTGCGTTGAGAAAAAGTGCAGAACTGGAGTTGGGCTCAATCATCAAGGGCTTAAGAGGTAAGCGCATTGACCCTGGCCCGAGTGGCGCACCAACGCGAGGAAGATTGGATACCTTGCCGACAGGGCGTAATTTCTTTTCCGTTGATAATCGTGCCATACCGTCCCCGGCGGCGTGGGAAATAGGAAAGCGTTCGGCCCAAGCTTTGATCGAACGTCATCTTCAAGCGCATGGTGATTATCCCAAACAGCTAGGTTTGTCAGTTTGGGGTACGGCAACCATGCGAACCGGTGGCGATGATATCGCTCAGGCTTTTGCTCTGATGGGCGTCGAACCTATTTGGGCGCCGGGATCTAACCGTGTTGTTGATTTTAAAGTGCTGAGCACCCAATTGCTGCAACGACCTCGTGTCGATGTGACCTTGCGGGTCTCGGGCTTTTTCAGAGATGCATTTCCTAACGTCATGAAATTATTTGATGCGGCCGTGCAAACGATTGTCGATATCGAAGAACCTGGAAACGAGAACATCATTCAACAGCATGTGTTAGAGCGTATCGATGAACTAACACTGACGGGGTTAAATGCCGATTTGGCTAGAAGGCAGGCGAGTTATCGTGTGTTTGGTAGTAAGCCCGGCGCTTATGGTGCGGGTCTACAGGGCTTGATAGACGAGCGTTGTTGGGAGCAAAAGAGTGATCTAGCCGATGCCTATCTGAATTGGGGTGGCTATGCCTACGGTAACGAGGCGGGAGACGGTGTCGATGCCAAGGAAGCTTTCCGTTTTCGATTGTCGCAATTAGAGGTGGTTTCGCAAAACCAGGATAATAGAGAGCACGACATCTTGGACTCTGATGATTATTACCAGTTCCAAGGGGGCATGAGCAACGCGGTTGAAGTGTTCTCGGGGGATGCACCAACGGTGTATCACAATGACCATTCCAACCCGTCATCTCCTAAGATTAGAACCTTGAAAGAGGAGCTGAACCGGGTTGTCCGTTCGCGAGTGTTAAACCCTAAATGGATTCATGCGATGCGAGAGCATGGTTACAAAGGTGCCTTTGAGATGGGGGCGAGCATTGATTATATGTTCGCCTATGATGCCACCACCAATCTGATTGATGATTATCAATACGAGGCCGTGACTGATACCTTGATACTCGACTCGGATAACCTCAATTTTCTCTTGGAGAACAACCCCTCTGTGCTTGAAGAAATGGCAGAACGCTTATTAGAAGCGACGCAACGTGGGCTTTGGGGTGCTCCTGGCCAGTATCCGGAAAAATTACAGGATGTGCTCTTGGCTTTGGATGAAAAGCAGGAGCAGGCATGATGAGTAGAGTTGACGACCGAATTCTTCATGGGGGAGATCTCGAAACGGCATCAAAATGCTATGGTGTCCCTATAGAAAAGTGGATTGACCTCTCGACGGGCATTAGCCCTATGCATTACCCAGACGTGGATATATCTACAGAGTACTTAACTCGAATGCCATATCAGAAGGATAATTTTCGCAGCGCCGTTCGAGGCTATTACGGGCAGCATGATTTCTTTGCGACAAATGGCTCACAACAAACTATTGCTTCGCTGCCAAAGTGCCTGAAGAATTTTCCGATTGTCTTGCCTGATATCGGTTATCAAGAGCACGCCGAGGCCTGGCGTCAGCATGGGGCGGAGTTGGTTTATTATCCATCGAACAACGTTGATGACGCAAAAAAAGTCATAGAAAAACGGCTTGCATCTGGCGACGCATTTCATTTGCTGGTGATAAATCCAAACAACCCCACATGCATCACTTTCTCACCCGAAACATTGAAGTATTGGTCATCACAACTTACTGAGGGCGCTGCGTTAATCGTGGATGAAGCGTTTGCAGACCTCTGTCCTGAGCAAAGTGTTTTGGGTGCTAATTTTGCAGCGAATATGGTGGTATTAAGATCATTCGGTAAATTCTTTGGCTTACCAGGCTTGAGGCTCGGTTTTGTTTTTGCGGGCCAAACGCTTTTGCATGAGATGAAGGCTTTCATTGGTGTTTGGGATGTCAATGGGCCTGCCCAAGAAATAGCGACTCGAGCGTTTCTTGATGCGCAATGGCAAGCTGACGCGCGCCAGCGATACCTCGACTTGTCTCGAGATAACCAAAAGCTGTGGCAAGGTTTATTTATTCAATTGCGAGAACAAGGGGGCGATGTATCAGAAGCCCACCAATTGTTGTTTTCGACCTATACCCTCGAAGATGAAAAAGCAAAACGACTATTCGAAGTGTTTGCACAGCACGGTGTTTTACTTCGATTAATCAAAATCGGTAAAGGGCATTCTTTAATTAGGATAGGCTTTGTCGATATACAAAACGTCCAACAAGTGACGGAACTAAATCATAAAATTAAACAAAGCATGCACGCATTAAAAAAATATTTTGCTGGCACCGCAAACGACATACAAATGGAGAGGCAATATGGCTGATCAATCAGTGGAAGTAAAACGTGGCATTATGGTCTGTGGCCATGGCAGTCGAGACAAAGGCGCAGAGCGTGAATTTGGGCGTGTCGCAGCAGGACTAAAAAAACGATTTCCAGATATGCCTGTCGAATATGGCTTTTTGGAGTTCTCCGCACCCAACATTCATATGGGTCTAAACTCGTTAATTGATCAAGGTGTCGAAGAGATCTACGCGGTTCCAGGAATGTTGTTTGCCGCAACTCACGCAAAGAACGACATTCCATCTGTATTGACGACATTCGAAGAGAAAAAGGGGAACGTGAAAGTCGCTTACGGCAATGAACTCGGCTTGCACGAAGCGATGATCGAGGCGTTTCAAGCAAGAATATATGAGTCACTCGGGCTAGACTCCAACAACCCTCCAGATCAACTTTATGACACTATGCTAGTGGTTGTAGGGCGCGGAACGTCAGATACCATGGCAAACGCGGAAGTGGCTAAACTGACTCGAATCGTCAATGAGAATATGGGTTTTGGCTGGGCTGATACGGTTTACTCAGGGGTAACCTACCCATCGGTTGGAGAAGGCTTGGAGCGATTGGTAAAACTCGGTTTTAAAAAAATAGTGGTGGCACCGTATTTTCTGTTCACAGGCAGGTTAATTAAACGTATTTACGGATATGTAGACCATGTCGCCGGACAGTTTCCTGATAGCGAGTTCATTAAGACGCCTTATCTTAATGATCATGAAAAAGTTATCGATGCATTTGAAGTTCGTGTGCGTGAAATTATGACGAATCAGTTACTGCCAGAAAACTTAATGTCATCGTTCAAGCGGAGGCTGGCGGCAGGAGAGGTTGACGTGCATCACCATCATGCTGAATTTGACCCGAATAATCCAAATGGCAGCGTGTCTGAAAGCAGTCATTCGCACGATGACTCACCTAGTCATGAACATTCACACGGTCATTCTCATGACCACTCACACTCTCATGGCCACTCTCATGGCCACTCACATAGTCATGGGCATTCCCATGGCGTTTACAAACATATCGGACACCCAATGGGGCCACGAACCATGATAGGTGACGGGATTTGTAATTGTTTCATGAGACAATTTCCTCAAGAAATACTCGATGAAGAAAAAGAGAAAATAGCTAGCGCCAGTGATAAAACGCCGCTTGCGCATCGCCAATAGCCGTAAGGATGATGAGATGGGCTCTAAGTCATGAGTAAGTCGTTCAGTTATCCTGAAGCCGATAAAAAGGCAATATACCGCGTTATGGCTGAGCGCAGGGATATGCGCCATTTTAATGGTCAGCCGCTAGAAGAAACTACGCTCGGTAGAATTCTTGCGGCAGCTCACTTGGCGCCTAGTGTTGGATTAATGCAGCCTTGGCGTTTTATCCGAATCAAGAATTACGATATTAAGCACTCAATTCATTTACTCGTGGATAAAGAGCGAAAATTTACTGCGCAAGCCCTAGGAGAGCGTGAGCAAGATTTTCTCAAACTGAAGGTAGAGGGCATACTTCAATGTTCAGAAGTAATTGTAGCTGCGTTGCCTGACAAACGCGATGAACATATATTTGGAAGACGGACCTTGCCAGAAATGGATCTGGCATCCTTATCCTGCGCCATTCAAAATATGTGGCTAGCCGCTCGCGCCGAAGGTGTAGGCATGGGATGGGTATCTTTGTTTGAACCGGAGGACCTTAAACAGCTTCTTGAAATGCCTCAAGGAAGCCATCCCGTTGCGATTCTGTGTATTGGTCATGTTGATGGGTTCTATGAGAAACCGATGCTCGTGATGGAAAAATGGTCAGAAAAATTCGACTTGAATGAGCTGGTTTTTGAGAACTTCTGGGGAAAAAGTTAGGCTAGATAAAATGAAACATAATTAGCTTTGTCACCTTACTCAAGGGTGATCTAATTGTTTAAGATCACTTTTATATTTTCGTAGGTGAAGTTCGAACTGCAACATCTTATAGAATTAGTTCGTCGATAACGAACGTCTGTTCGAAATTAGCGTTTACTCAGAGGGGCGGATCCTTGGTGGGCGCCACTAACAATCACCCCATGCTGCCGACCTTGGTCCGTCATATGGCTCTAAGTTTAGCCAATACTGGACCGTCAAGATATCTTGCTTAGTGAGTATCGTATGCTTAATTGAGTGCACAATATACCTCTTAGGAGATTGTTCGGATGCGATCCGTCCAACACCATCGAGCCTATCCCAACCGTGGTCATCAAACCTTTCTCCGACCGAAACTGGTAGAAAAGGTGTATTGGATATAAACATTGCAACAGGTGTGTGCTCTCCACTTGTATCGCAAAGGTATAATTCGTACTTTGTCATCTAGGCGTACCCAACAGTTTATTCTATAAGACTGGAGGCGCATCAAGGCCTCTTAATCATTTTGCCATATTTGGTAACTATAATTTATGTTGGACACGAAGTCTTGAGTGAAAACTAGCTTAAAACTACTAGGGATTTTCGGGAAATAGATATTCCCCTCGGGCTCAATGTCGATAGTTGAAATATGTAAGGTATCAACTTTGCCGATTAAGCTGTTATATATTTCGCCGCCACCACATACAATTGCATGATCTGTTATTTTCTCTAAATGGATTAGAGCATCTTCGATCGTTGAAAATACTAAGACATTCTTATCATCTGATGTGAAGCTTGAACGGGTTACGACAGCATATCTACGATTAGGCAAAGCTCCCATAGACGTGAAGGTTTTTCGTCCGACTAAAAGCCACTGATTATAGGTGACTGCCTTAAATAGTAACTGCTCTCCTTTTGCGCTCCACGGTATATCTGGGCCGTTCCCTATGACTCCATTCTTTGATATTGCTGCCATTAGCGATAATTTCACGAAACTTCCTTCGGTTGTAAAATTGTATAAACAGAGTTGATCTCTTTGTGACTACAGCGCTGCTTTTTTGTGCGGTAGGAAAGGGGTTTTTAAGTATATTATGTAGCTAACGAAGCCTCAATAACCGCTAATGCTTTGATGCTAAGTTGAAATTCTAACATTGCTTTAGCTCTCTCAAAACTGAACCAGCCAAACTCACAATGTTCGCTGGATAATATTGGGTCGGTACTTACAGGCGCAGAGAAAACGAATTCTTGAATAGTATTGTGCTCTCTTGCGTACTTTGATTGCCACTCTGGTTTAATAGCGTATTCATACTGGTAGATTGACTTACCAATATTTGAGATGCATATACCTGACTCTTCGAAAACTTCTCGGATCGCAGCTTTTTGAAGGCTCTCGCCTAGCTCTTTCCCCCCAGTAACACTTTGCCAAAAACCAGAAAGAGCTAAGTCTGGGCGAGGTACCCGCTTTAACAACAGATACTGTCTTTGGTTTCTAGTTTCTCGATAAAGAAATACACTGACTGAAATTGGTTCTCGCATAAATACCCGTACTTTGCACATAAAGCGAATGTTGAAATGTATCTTGTAGCTATGATTTACCAATTGTCTTTGAGGTTTCCAATCAATATGTTGGTTTGTTTTTTACAGCTAAAAAATATCTTTGGTGAGAGTATTCAAAGGGATAACCTTTTACAACAGTTTCAATGAGAAAAGAGCGTTTTAGGTCGAGTGTAAGCATTGGCTCAATTTTAAAACTGGCTGCATTACCCTTATCTAAATAAGTGATTAAAACGGTAATTTTGCATACGTACTTGTAATCCTGGTATGTTGTCAGTCGAAAATATCTTGGAGCTAATAAACTAGCGCTTTGTGCTCAGGCTGTGTGAAAACTGTGGTTCAGTTTTTGCTGTGAGCAGATCATAAATATACGCAAGTATCATTTTCGAATTAACAAGTTTGGTATAATTCTCAACAGCTTAAAAACAAGGAAGTGAGCTGTTATGTCCCACCATATTAAGGGTAAAAGCCGATCTCAGGCGACATTTTTCCCTGAAGTCCTCGATGACTTCGTCAGTACTGAAAACCCTGTCAGAGTGATTGATGTTTTTGTTGATGAGCTCGACTTAAACGAACTTGGCTTTAAAGGTGTTGTCCCAAAAGATACAGGGCGTCCCAATTATCACCCAGCAATGCTACTTAAGTTATACCTCTACGGCTACCTGAACCGAATTCAATCCTCACGCCGATTAGAGCGAGAAGCTAACCGCAATATCGAACTAATGTGGTTAACTGAGAGACTTGCACCAGACTTCAAAACCATTGCAGATTTTAGGAAGAATAACGGTAAAGGGATTAAACAGTGCTGTCGAACGTTCATCGATTTGTGTCGTCAGATGAACATGTTTA
>NZ_LWEY01000203.1:0-546 GCF_001634935.1 Oleiphilus sp. HI0043
GTAAATCATCTTGAAACGATAGTTTAACTTCGAGCTCACTGATTCGTTCATTAAGTTTTTCGATAAGGGCTTCGGGTAATTCTGATTGGCTCATGTTTTTACTATCTTAAGTATGGAGAGAGGGCGCTATTGTAATACATATTACCCGGTGCTCAAGAATTTAGTGTGTTGACTGTAGAATCGAATAAGTTCTAAGCAAGATATTGTGTGAGCCAAAAATCTGTTATCATGCTCGGCTTGCGTTGAGTCTGGTCGTGTTTATACAGGTCAATGCAGCGTTACCTGTCGATTGCCAATACTTTTACAGGGTTGTTCACAGGTGGGGGATGCAGATATTTTTTCCTTAATGGTGTTTGCTGAACCAATTCCACTATTTTAAGAGTTTGTTTAACGAGAAAATTTACATGTCTACACAGAGTTTATCTAAAAAATTATTAGTAAGTGCGGTTGTTGCGCTGCCATTTCCTTACGTTATGTTGGTATTGGCTTCGTCTGCTTCAGTATTACCACAAGGCCTTACAGCCGAGAATTTCCTTTCAGGTGAAA
>NZ_LWEY01000204.1:0-1033 GCF_001634935.1 Oleiphilus sp. HI0043
AAAATCAACACGCTGATATCCACCTAATTGATCACCTGAAATCTGGCCAGAGAACCGATTTTGCTGCGCCGATAATTGCTGAATAATATTGGTTTGCGGAATGATATTAGACATACCACCAACACCTGCATCGATTGAACTTGCGGGCTGACCTGAATGAAGAAGAGAGCGCAACTCACCGAAAGCTGTACCCTGAGAAAGGTACTGATTTTCACCGAGCGTTGGAACACTTGAAGAATCAAAGCCATTGATATCAGGCGTAGCATTCTCGAGCTGACCATTTGATTTAATCGTATCCGTCTTTGACACATTATTGAGCATTTCAACAGCCTTGCTGCTATTTGTACGCGCTGTTTTGCCAATACCGATCGTTAATGCGGGAAGTACACCTGACTGCCTTAACTGCTGATTGCAATCTTTATATACTGCCGCCATTTTCGACAGTACATAGCGTTCAAATAGTTTAAGCACGATAAGCTTTGCTCGGATGCCAAAATCGAGACAGTCACATGCTTTTGCAAAGGCATCACATAGCTTATGCGGGGACGCGGGAAAGTCTTTAGAAAATACTTCACTCTCATCAAGTATAAAGGAAATCCGAGCACTAAGCTCCTCGAGCACCGTGCCAATACCTTGATTAAGCCGCGACACCATCGCATCAACTGCGACATTAACCTCAAGTTCATCCTTATCAATAAGATCCAATGAATCTATCGAGTCACCAGACGGGCCGCTCACCTGTGGACCACTTGTAAGCGAATTGAAATTAGTCAACAACTGCTTTACAACGGCATTTGCGATATGGCGCTTCTGTAAACGAAGCTCTCTCATCGCATCGAAATACAACGCTTGGTCACCATTAGTGCCCGCTTTGTCGGCCATTTCAAACAGCGCATCATCCGCACCATCAAACAAATGACGTAATAAATCCTGCACTTTAAGTCTAAAATTATCTCTAACGACAATGACTAACTTCGGTAGCGGTTTAGCGGATACTCCTGAAATAGTTTTGCCGCCGTGAATCCCTACTATC
>NZ_LWEY01000205.1:0-688 GCF_001634935.1 Oleiphilus sp. HI0043
GTTGTATCCTGAGTCGCTATCTGATGACGAAGAACATCTTGTATTAGATCTGAGCGATCTAGCTTCACCGCTTTTAAAGTCGCTACAACAATATGATTCGCTAGTTATCCTCGATGGCACCTGGAGGAATACCCGGGAGCTGGTTTTGGTGAATACTTGGCTGCAAAGTTTGCCGACACTCGCCCTGTTAAATGCCGGGAAAAGTCGCTATCGTATCCGCAAATCGACACATGAGTTTTCATTATCAACAATTGAAGCGGTCGCAAAAGTGCTGCCCCTATTGGATGAAAATATTGATAGCGAAACTTTGTTGAAGCCTTTTGAGAAAATGATTGATCAGCAGATTCAATATATGGGAGAAGAGGTCTTCCTGCGAAATTACCGATAGGATGCAGAACCCTTTCTTCGAGATAAGCGGATATTCATTCCTTGGTGACTTGAAATTCCTTTGCCTAACCCCAAGATAGAGCACTCCACTTTACCTCTCTACTTACAAGCAGGCACTAAACAAATCATGCAAAACGCTCTAGAGATTCGCGGCTTAAACAAAACTTATGGTAATGGTCATGTCGCTTTGCAGAATGTCAGTGTCAGTGTCGAGCAGGGTGACTTCTTCGCTTTATTGGGGCCTAACGGTGCGGGGAAATCAACGACACTTGGTATTGTTTCTTCCTTGGTTAATAAAAGT
>NZ_LWEY01000206.1:0-1439 GCF_001634935.1 Oleiphilus sp. HI0043
TTTGGCTCGATATAAATAATGATAAATATTAATTGTAAAAGTCAGCGCTTGAGCTGAGCTATTAGAACACTGCGTTCGACTAAAGCGCACGACTCCTGCGCATTACTTAGTCGTTAAAGTGCCAAATTCGGCCCCTAGTACGTACCTTGTAGGTCGGGTTTCAACCCGACAGATCGGTGCCAATGAGGTAGTTAATAGGTATTGTAAGCACCGCGTCGGGCTGAAGCCCGACCTACGAATAAAGTGCGAATATGCCAAGTTCGGACTCTTCGATATCAATAGGGTGTGCCGTGCGCACCAGCGGAGTTTGATACCTCGTCTTAGTAGGCAGAGGGTTCAACCCCTCGCATGAATCTGCCCCGTGCTAGCCCGCTTGCGAGCCGTGGAAGGCTCTGCCTACAGGTTAGGGAAATTGCTTTGGCCGCCCCCCCATTACTGTTTGTTTGAGTCGCGGGGTTTATCGGTGCGCACGGCGCACCCTATTTGAGTTGTCAGGGTCTTAAATGCGGACTCATTGGCACTAGTGAAGAAAATTCCGATTAGATGTCTCAAAAAGTTACATCAAATTCATTGGCGGCAAAGAGCTTAATCTCGATCTAGGATATCAATTAGATGTTTACTTGGTTCCATGCGTTGATGAAGAACCCTGAAGATTTCAATGCCACCCTGGCACTCTGCATAATAAATGAAATGTGACTCAACTCTTACATGCAAACAGCTTGGTAGTTGGATATCAAACGTATTTCCCTTCTGAGGATTGCAAGCTAATTGCTTAAACATTATTTCTATATCTTTGATATAACGTGCAGCTCGAGCAAAACCAAATTTCTCTAGGCTATAATCAAAAATAGCTTCTAAGTCTTCATCTGCTTTTTGGTGTACAAAAAAGCTTTGGTTTTTATGCATTATGCTTTTTCTTCATCCGTTGAATAAAATCATCAGCATTCCAATTTTCGATAATGGGACTATTTTCACCATCTTTAATAAGCTGGCGTAATTCTGCTAGCTTTGATTCAGCGTAATGCTCTTGCAGAAGTCTCAAGCCCGCGCGAATGACTTCACTTTGGTTAGAGTAATCACCTGAACTAATCAGACCTTCAATAAAACCGCCTTGATCATCAGTAGGTCTAAATGTAACGGTATCTGCCATAACAAACCTCTTCGTAAGAATATGTCTTACAAATAAATTTACATGACTTTATTCAGGCTGGCAAGGAATTAACCAACACGGCTAAACAATAACTACACTTGAATTCGTTCAGCAAGATCAAGCACATCATCTACTTCTACCGGTACCACTATTAGCACCGGTGATGAGGTAAGTCTTACCTTTAAGAGACTCGATTCGCTCAGGTGTCCAGCCTTTTGGGCCGAATTGATGTTTAGTAAATTGGCGGTTGGTAGACATTGCTTAAACTCCTTTATGTGGAAATAAGGAA
>NZ_LWEY01000207.1:0-967 GCF_001634935.1 Oleiphilus sp. HI0043
AAAATGGGCTCAAACCTGGGTGAGCAGCTAAACCAGAAGCAAGATAGCTTTCATACTGAGGTGAAACAGAGTTACCAACACTTGGCCGAGACGGTATCAGAAGCCATTTCCAGCAGTCAGTACCGTTCAGGCAGGGCTTGCCGATAGTGGTCGTTTGGCAGGTGAAAGTATGCGCCCTGTGTTTGAAAAAAGTATGAGTCGGTTGGTGGAGAAGGTCAGTGATCAGACTTCGAAAAGTCATCAGCAGTTTTCTACGAAAGCTACTGAACACTTGGATTTTCTGAATGGCCGCTTCTCGAAAACGGCAGACGAGGTGGGAAGTGTCTGGCGTAAAGCGCTAGAAGAGCAAGCGCTGAGAAACCAACAAAGTGCCGAGCAGATTAAGCAAACCTTGAGTGAATACAGTGAGCTCTTTGACGCTAAAACGCAGACAATGTTAGAAAGCTTGAACCAGAATTTGGCGCAGCGAGATAGCCAAAATCTCGAAAGTGAAAAAGCTCGACAGACAGTTTGGCAACAGGCGATGATTGATACGCAGACGCAGAGTTCTGCTTCTTTACACAGCGCCTCTCAAGACGTTGCTGACAAGCTAAATCAGCTTACACAAGCTCAGCTTGAAACAAGTTGTCAGGTTGCTGATAAATTTACGGAAATGACAGATCGTTTGGGGGCTATGTCTGAGGGGATCAGTCTTGATTGGCAGAACCGTGCTGACAAAATGTTGGCTCAGCAAGCTGAGCTGGTTGAGAAGCTAAGTGACAGCCAGCAGCTAATGGATGAGCAAACCAAGCAGAAGTCAGAGAAGCTATTGGCTGAACTAGCGGGTCTTTTCGCTGAATCCAATAACTTACTGATCGCACGTCGTGAAGATGAGTCACGTTGGTTGCACGAACTGGATAGTCGAATGAATGGCTTAGCGGCGAGTGTGCGTGAAGAATTGAGCAGCTTGCGAGATGAAGAGGCAGGT
>NZ_LWEY01000208.1:0-874 GCF_001634935.1 Oleiphilus sp. HI0043
CGCCGAGGTTCGAGTTTTACCTGATATAGAGTCGCAGCGACTGTTAAGCAAGTTGCTGCCTATAAAGAAGAGTTTATTTTCACCGACTTGCAAGGGGAGGTTCTAAAATGAAAACGCTAGACCTCTGTCAGTTCCCGCTTGATTCATTGTCACTAATTGAAGCGAGCGCAGGAACCGGGAAAACCTATGCGGTCGCCAATCTCTACTTACGTTATTTGCTAGAACAAAAGCTCGGGGTAGATGAAATTCTGGTAGTGACCTTTACCGAGGCAGCAACGCAAGAGCTTCGTGATCGAGTCCGTGCACGAATTCAGGAGCTTTCCCAGGTATTAAATGGTGAACCTAGTGACGATGAGGTGCTGAATTATTTGTACCAACAATCATCGGATATTGAGGCAGATAAACTTCGTTTAAGAATCGCAGAACGTCAAATAGACCAATCTGAAATCCATACAATTCATGGTTTCTGTCAGCAGCTTCTGGCGCGTCATGCATTAGATTTAAATGTCGCTTTTACGCAAAACCTGATGGAAGACACCAAGCCTCTGTTGCTGCGGGTCTGTGAGGATTACTGGCGCCAGGAAGTCTTTGCTCTACCACAAGAGTTGTTACTAGAGGTCTATAGTAACTGGGCGACGCCTGCAGAACTGATGTCGTCTCTTGAACCTTTGATTAATAGACGACCAGATGTATTCACACCAGCTGTACTTGAGGGTGGTCTTTCAGCCTGGGAGCAGCATTACCATGCCACAATTGATTGGTATCAAACACTTCGCTCACGAACCTTAGATAGCATCGATGAAGTACAGAAACTTGTCGCTGAATCAATGCTAAAAGGCGTGAACCATAAGAATAAATGGCTCACTTTGATTCG
>NZ_LWEY01000209.1:0-580 GCF_001634935.1 Oleiphilus sp. HI0043
AGAAGGTGGACAACCTGGAATCTGGTAGTCAACTTTGACCACATCGACGCAGGTGTAAACCTTGTCGAGCAGCAAAGGTAGAGCTGGGTCATTTGGTATCTGGTTTTCTGGGTTGAGTACCTTGGGCGTGGTATAGGCTTCGTCCAGGCATTCTCTTAGCGGATCATCGGAATGCATAATGGCATTTCGCATGACCGGCAAACCGCCCATGATGGCGCATTGCCCAACGGCAAAAAGTATGTCGCAGTTCTCTCTGAATTCACGAAGCACATGGACGTTATCTTCATTACAGCAGCCGCCTTCAATGAGGCCAATGTCGCAACGGCGTGTGAACTTTTTGACATCGTTTAAAGGGCTGCGATCAAACTCGGCCAGTTCCATTAGTTCGATTATTCTTTCATCAATATCCAGCAACGACATATGACAGCCAAAGCAACCTGCCAGAGAGGTGGTGGCAATACGCTTCTTTCTCATTTTGTACTGTCCTCTTTGCCGGTTTCAGGCTGGTATTGTCGTACTTCGATATCTGAGCCAATTATATGGCTGTCGTATTGACGCTCGCCAACGGGGGCGAAAAAGC
>NZ_LWEY01000210.1:0-727 GCF_001634935.1 Oleiphilus sp. HI0043
CGCGCTGATCTGGCTGGATTGCTGACCTCGATTGAAAAAGGGGTACTGAACACTCACACCCGCTGAAAAGAAGTCGGCACGAGAAGACCCATCCATATTGTCGCCACTTCTCATGCCGTAGCTTAGCTCCACACCATAAGAGGGCTCCAAAGACTGCTCGGTCAAATTCACTTTGCTTTTTGCAATGTTAATTTTCTGATTTATCAAACGAATTTTTGGATGGTTTTGTAAGGAAGAAACAAGGTCGTTTGATTTAGCCAAAGTCAGTGTTGAAGTATCAAAAGATTCCAATTTCTTTGGCAATTGAGTACTCGTCAGCGTTTCGTTAGCGAGGGTATTAAGGCTATCCAGATTCTTTTGAAAACTTCGTCTTGCTTTGATCAAACGCTCTTCTAACTTGATGAGTTCGAGTTCCGCGCCAATCAGGTCGCTCTGATCCTTACTGCCAACTTCATATAATGATTGAATGAATTCATGTATTTGCTCTAGAAATACACGGTCTTCCGAAATGAGTTCAATGTTCTGCTGCCAAAACCAAGCTTCTAACCAAGCTTTTTCAATGCTTTGTTTACGCCCTATCCAGTAAGCTTCCTGCTTGACGGTCTGAAGACCCACTTTCTCCTGGTTAATATCTTCGCGCAGCGATAAGGTGTCGCCTTTGGGGAACATTTGTCTGACGCCTACCCGTAATTGGGTCATAGGCTCCTGATCAAATTCAAATGTGTCT
>NZ_LWEY01000211.1:0-692 GCF_001634935.1 Oleiphilus sp. HI0043
CGCTTTACCTACTTCTCTCCATGACCGAAGGTAACTAAGGTTTAGCTTTAGGTACTTTCCGCCTTGATCATCTTCTAGCAAAAAAACACGTGGTTCACCACTAATGTCATTTGCAAGTAGGGAGTGTCTATTTCGCTGGACATCTGAACTAACAAACTCGCCAACCGCATTTAGTATCTTTGTTTCAACCTTAGGTAAAGATGCAGCCTTACTCCATGAGGCTTCAGTAAGAACACCTCCCGCTGGCACTAGCTTCACCTGTAGCTCGGCAGTATTGCGCCTAACACCTTGAAGTAAGTTTGCCAGTAAAGCAACCTGCCCTGTCATCCCGGACTCACGCACAAGCTCATACAACGGTGAGCTTTCGGCAATAGCCTGAGTCATTACATAACCCTGCTGGATTAACTGCTGGCTAGTTTTTACGCCCTGCTCTTGCCAAAAAAAATCGAGCATTGGCCAAACTTTTCCTGGCGAAGAGTACAAGCGCAGCCAGGTCTGATCTTCAATTGACTCAACCAAATATGGATCTGCACTTAAAGCTGCCGTAGCATTTGGAGGTTTAGGTAGCTCATAACCCTCCTGATCAGAACTGGCCGCTTTACGATCAACGTTCGGAATAGGATAACGAGAACCAATTTTTAGATCTGAATACCCCTCCGGCACAGTAATCCTTTGGCTTGTCTCAGCAGCAT
>NZ_LWEY01000212.1:0-585 GCF_001634935.1 Oleiphilus sp. HI0043
TAACCCGCGCCTTCCATTCCCATAGCCTGGATAACATCAGAACCCAAATTAGACGTCATGATAATAACCGTATTCCTGAAATCGACAGTACGACCTTGACCATCAGTTAAACGACCATCTTCCAATACCTGAAGCAAGATATTGAACACATCCGGGTGTGCCTTCTCCACCTCATCCAATAGCAATACCGAATAGGGTCTCCTGCGGACAGACTCTGTCAAATAGCCACCTTCTTCATAGCCTACATATCCAGGAGGAGCGCCAATTAGGCGAGCCACCGAATGCTTTTCCATAAATTCGGACATATCGATACGAACCATCGCATCTTCAGTATCGAAGAGGAAACTCGCCAAGGCTTTACAAAGTTCGGTTTTACCGACACCTGTTGGCCCCAAAAATAGAAAGGAGCCATTTGGACGATTAGGGTCAGCCAAACCCGCACGAGAACGACGTACTGCATCGGATACCGCTTGCACTGCTTCAGATTGACCAATTACCCGCTCATGCAGAGAACCTTCCATTCTCAACAACTTATCCTTTTCGCCCTCCAGCATTTTTGAGACCGGAATACCCGTCCACTTCGAT
>NZ_LWEY01000213.1:0-678 GCF_001634935.1 Oleiphilus sp. HI0043
GCGTGGCAATTTTTACAGCTCTGCTGATAAATACGCTGTAAGTCCTTAGGCAACGACTGGGCTGACCATGAGATGTTTTTAAAACCCTCGGGCGAGTCACTGCTGCAAGCAGTCATATTGATGCTTAGGAATAATAATACTAGAAAGGTGATCTTGAGATGGGTCATGCTTGCCTCCTGTTATATTTGCTCAGGCATGGAGAGTGCTCATGCTAGGCTATAGAAAAGGAGGATAACACAAAACATGAATAATATTCATGTTTTGTGTTTGGCTTTGATTAAAGTGTGATCAAATGCCGTTTGGGCCTTTAGAGATTGTAGCCAGTTTCTTCATGGTCAACGACATCAAGGCCTTGAACTTCTTCTTCATCTGTCGTGCGTAAAGGTGTAAAGATTGCGACGAGTTTAAGTATGATCCAGGTAACAACAGCTGTATAAACAATGGTAGAGATTACACCAACGGCTTGAACGCTAAGCTGGCCAGCCATTGACTCGATTCCGTCTGCAAAACCGTAACCACTGAAAACGCCAAGGCTTGTTGCAGAGAAGATACCAGCAAACAAAGTACCGATAATGCCGCCAACGCCGTGAACCGGGAATACATCTAATGAATCATCAATTTTCAACACGCGTTTTACGTACTGAACTGCGTAAAAGCATGTTATGCTCGCCATAATAC
>NZ_LWEY01000214.1:0-801 GCF_001634935.1 Oleiphilus sp. HI0043
CACCGGGAACATGTTTCCCTGCACTTACTTCCTGCTCAATGCTCATAGGTTTATTTTCGCTAGTGCCCTAGAAATAGGTCATGACCAAGCGTTCAATGGCAGCCAGAGTTTCGGTCTCGTCGGTTAAAGGTTGAGCCAAGCACGATAAACACGCCTCGCGAGCATCCAACCCTGACTTAATCATCTTCGCAGTATAAATCAGCAGCCTGGTCGAAGCCGCTTCTTCCAAGTCATAGTCTTTTAGGCGACGTAAATCCCCACCCAGGCTAACCAGCTTCTTGGCTGTATCTTTGTCGATATTGGATTCCTGACAGATGATTACCGTTTCCCGTTCTGCCAAGGGGTATTCAAACTCCATCGCAACAAAGCGTTGGCGGGTACTTGGCTTCAGCCCCTTCATTACGTTCTGGTAGCCAGGGTTATAAGAGATCACCAACATAAAGTCAGGATGAGCAATAATTTCTTCGCCCGTACGCTCTACAGGTAAAACGCGACGGTGGTCAGACAATGGGTGAAGCACAACCGTAGTATCTTTCCGTGCTTCAATGACTTCATCTAAATAACAAATACCGCCTTCTCGCACCGCCCTGGTAAGCGGGCCATCCTGCCAATAGGTTCCGTCTTTGCCAATTAAGTGTCGACCTACCAAGTCTGTTGCGCTTAGATCATCATGACAGGCAATCGTGTATAAAGGCCGATCAAGTTTCTTGGCCATGTGCTCAACAAATCGGGTTTTACCACAACCTGTAGGTCCCTTAATCAAAACCGGCAAATTATTGTTGGCGGCGTGCTCGAAGATAA
>NZ_LWEY01000215.1:0-705 GCF_001634935.1 Oleiphilus sp. HI0043
AAATAATTAATACAATCTTGGAGTAGAACATGACATTACAGGCCGCAGATGTGCAAGCCCGCATAAGAGAGTGGGTGCCAATGGCTGAGGATATCGACTTGAAAATCGAGGAGNTCAAGCCCGGCTACGCGCGGATTCGAATTCCTTTTCAAGATAAATGTATTCGGCCGGGTGGCACGGTATCGGGCCCGGTTATGATGACCGCAGGTGATACGGCGATGTATGCTGCGATACTTGGAAGCCTGGGCGAGGTCGCGATGGCGGTAACCAGTAACCTGAATATTAATTTTCTTCAGCGGCCTGAACAGCGCGACTTGATCGCAGAAGGAAAGATATTGAAGTTGGGTAAGCGTATAGCATTTTGTGAAGTTTCGATCCGAAGCGAAGGGGCTGAGGATGTTGTGGCGCATGTGACCGGCAGCTATTCTTTGCCTCCGGTGTGATGAATAATACAAACTTGTAGACAGAGCCTTCCATGGCTCGCTAGCGGGTTAACGCGGGGCAGGTTCCAGTGAGGAGTGACACCCTCTATCTACGGAAATGATTATTTATTCGAAAATTACAATGGGCAGGCTCTGCCAGCAGGTTTTTGTTGCCGTCTTTTTTGTGTGAGAGCGCTACGCTTCAATCAACTTAATGATTCCTAAAAATAACTTACTGGTGGCGGCAACTAGCTCTTTTCGTTCCGTTTTATAATCACTCACT
>NZ_LWEY01000216.1:0-964 GCF_001634935.1 Oleiphilus sp. HI0043
GATAACCTGGGTTCTGTTTGTGCGCTAGCTTTACCTACAATTAGTAGGACGAGGATAAAAAAAAGCACCAAGAAGAGGTGAATTGAATTTGGATAGCCTAGAGCGAACGAGTGGCTTAGTGTGTGTAGCGGTCATAAAAGAGTTCTTGAGTAGGTTTTTAAGTGAGCTATACAAGTTTAGCTTAGCGTGGAGATTTTGCGTCTGAATCTAATGCTGTGGGGCAACACGATGGATTTTTCACTAATGCAGTGAGTAAGGGGAGTCGTTTGTGATTTCATTTGTTTTAAAATCAGGATCTGTAGGGTACAATCCGGCGGCTAGAAAAATTACAAGCTTATGACGGTTTAGGACTTTGCTCTGAAAAATTAAGCCGGCGGCGGTAAGCGATTAAGAATAAACATAGTAAGAAATAACCGGGAATCAGGAATCAAGGTATGCTTCAAGACATTCGTAATAATTCACAAGGCACTGTCGCAAAGATTATTGTTGGCGTCATTGTGGTGGTTTTTGCTCTTTTTGGTGCAGAGTCTATTGTCGGAGGTTTGAGTGGTGAACCTGAAGTAGCGACGGTGAATGGTGAAGGGATTACTGAGCGTAACTTCCTAAGGGCAGTTGAAGGTAAGCGTCGCCAGATTCTTGCGCAGATGGGAGAAAGGGCAGACCCGGATCTTATCGAAGAGTCTTTGTTAAAGTCTTCAGTTTTAGAAGGCCTGATCAACGAAAAGATCTTGGTATTGGACGCAGAAGGTAAAGATTTATATATCTCAGACGAGGCTGTTGAAAACTACATTCGTAATATTGACCAATTCAAGGTCGATGGAAAGTTCAGCAATGAACGAATGCAGATGATTTTGCGTAATGCTGCGTTAACTTTGAAATCATATAAAGAGTCCTTGAAATCCCAGTTTGTTATTGACCAGGCGCGTTCAGGCTTGATCGCTTCAGCATTTGTTGTCGGTAACGA
>NZ_LWEY01000217.1:0-895 GCF_001634935.1 Oleiphilus sp. HI0043
TATCAGGCCATTATGCTAACACTGGACACACCACTACAAGCACCCAGCCACCAAACACTACGATCCGGCTTTCAAATGCCGAAAGAATTACAGCCAGTCAACCTAAGTGACTACCCAAATAACGGCGTTCAAAGCGCTGGAGCAGCCGGCATTTTCCAGCAGCATGTTCAAAAGGCTGTTTCACTCGAGCTGCTTAAGAAAATCATTGCGATCAGCCATGTCCCGGTATGGGCAAAAGGCATTATGAGCACTGAAGATGCTACTTACCTAAAAGATCTAGGCATCGCAGGGATCGTCGTGTCAAACCATGGCGGCAGAGCCCTGGATGGCGTACCCGCAAGCTTGACGGTACTACCCGACATTCGCCAAGCCTTGGGTGATGACTACCCGATTCTTTTTGACAGTGGCATTCGTAGTGGTGCCGATATATTCAAAGCCATTGCCCTAGGCGCTGATGCCGTTCTGATTGGACGTTTGCAAGTCTATGCCTTAAGCATTGCCGGTGCCTTAGGTGTCGCTCACCTGATCAAGCTACTCAAAGAGGAGCTTGAATACACCATGGCGATGACGGGCTGTCGTACAATCCAAGAAATTCGTCATGCAAACCTTAGAAAGCTGGGGACTCCTTTATGCTAATCGTCATTCCCAAAGTGTTATCAAGCGAAGAAGTGAAGCAATTCCGAAGTGCCCTGGATAAATCCTCGTGGCGTGATGGCAGCCAAACCGCCGGTGGCATCGCTATTCACGTCAAACACAATCGTCAACTCGATGACCTGGGCGACACCGCTCAACAACTGGGCCGTGAAATTCTGCGCAAGATATCTCAACATCCTGTTTTTATCTCTGCGGCACTGCCTGACAAAATCTTCCCGCCAAAATTTAATTGCTACGGAGA
>NZ_LWEY01000218.1:0-1065 GCF_001634935.1 Oleiphilus sp. HI0043
ACCACATCTTCTGCACGTTCTATATTAACAAATAACTCGCCCTTACCCGACTTATGCAGGGCACCCCGTACACCAACAATATCACCTAAATCAAAACGGGTTTTGTAGCCAATTTCTTTTTGAATATCTTTTGGTACGTAATACTGCATACCACCCGATACATCAGAAATCTTAGTAAATGGCCCCCGCTGAAACATGATTCGACCCGCAACAGATACTTGGTTATCCTGTTCTTCTAGCTCTGGCTTAGAGAACTCACCGAACTTTTCTAACAGATCTCCTGCTAAATCTTTTCGCTCGAAGTCATTACGGTGACCATTTGCTGAACAACCATCACGCAGTTCCTTGAGTTTGTTCTTACGCTCAGTGATCAACTTATTTTGGTCTTCAGTGTTCGTAGTATTCTGTTCGTTCGACATATTTTCTTCCAATTACTTATCCATTGCTGCCACCAAAGACGATAGCAGCAAACTAAAAATTAAAGGCCTTGCTTAAGACTGGCTTCGATAAACTGATCCAGGTCGCCATCTAAGACATTATTGCAGTTACTGGTCTCAACATTGGTTCGCAGATCTTTGATCCGCGAAGAGTCCAGTACATAGGAGCGGATTTGACTTCCCCAACCAATATCTGACTTAGTATCTTCCAATGCTTGTGCCGCTTCGCTACGCTTCATCATCTCTAGCTCATATAACTTTGCTCGAAGCTGCTGCATAGCCTTATCTTTGTTTTGATGCTGTGAACGTTGGTTCTGGCATTGGACCACAATACCGCTTGGCTCATGAGTAATACGTATTGCTGAATCGGTTGTATTAACGTGCTGGCCGCCCGCACCACTAGAGCGATACGTATCAATACGCAGGTCTGCCGGGTTAATTTCAATATCGACGTTATCATCAATTTCCGGTGATACAAACACCGATGCAAAAGAAGTATGGCGACGGCTGCCTGAATCAAAAGGAGATTTTCTTACCAAGCGATGGACACCTGTCTCTGTACGTAACCAACCAAATGCATATTCACCGGTAAATTGGATTGTCGCACTTTTGATGCCGGCAACTTCAC
>NZ_LWEY01000219.1:0-902 GCF_001634935.1 Oleiphilus sp. HI0043
CAATCTGGCAATATCACAAAAATTTATGCTAGTTTACAATTTTAGTCGAGATCAGAGTTTCGTCGAACCAACATCTCGTTTATAGGCTGTGCGTAAGTCGGCTTATCCCAATCAGGAACATCCAGCCATGGCGCTTAGTTACTTAGTCCCTAAAGACTGCATTGAAACTACTTATGAAATAAAGAAGAGTCGTTTTATCGCCCGGCATTTTAGTGTTACAGATAGAGAGCAGGCCATGCTAGCTTTGGCACAAGCTAAACGAGATTACCCCGATGCTCGCCATCATTGCTGGGCCTACCAAATCGGTCCACCTCATAGTCCGAGTTTCGCGGCCATGTCTGACGATGGCGAACCCGGTGGCACCGCAGGCAAGCCGATACTGAATGTCATTCAACATAAAGATATTGGCGATGCCATGATCATTGTGATTCGTTATTTTGGTGGTATAAAGCTCGGCGCAGGCGGATTAGTCAGAGCATACTCCCAGGCGGCCCAGCAAGCCTATGACGAAGGTGAAACAGAGTTGAAAGTGGAACTCGACGAATTCCAAATACAATGTGATTTTTCAGACGAACAGGCTATCCGACACTGGCTTTTTCAACATCAAGGCGAAGTCATCGGCACTGAGTATCAACAAGCCGTGACGATGAAGATAGCCATTGATGATCGACATCTAAGCGACTTGAGTGCTTACCTGCATGCACTCAAAAGCGCCTCTTTGATTCAGCCTTAAGCCCTCTAAGTTTTCTTCACTTACTTAGGCAGAAAACAGGAATTTACCACCACTTGCGATAGCAATAACGATCAAGCCCAGTGTCAGGTTAATTGCGACGATTTTACGGATTAGATTTAAGTGCGTCGCGGCATCAGGCCAACGATTCTCGCTCACTGCAGCTTTCATA
>NZ_LWEY01000220.1:0-983 GCF_001634935.1 Oleiphilus sp. HI0043
GTCAGCTTTATCCATCCAGGCAAACAGGTTCTCAATGTTGCGCACGATAGTCAGATGGTCTTTGGTTGCACTAAACATCTTATTGAGCAGTTGTTTCTTGCGCTCATTGGTCTTGCCAAAAAACATTTGTCCATAAGACGATGAAGGTGTGCTATTAATCATACGAACAACCCAGGGCCACATACCATGGCTGACAGGTTCCAGCATTGCTGAAACTAGTGGGTGAGTTTTACCACCAGGCAAGGCTGGCGCTTCGAGAATTAGCTCAACATTCTTATAGAGTTCTGGTCGAAAGCTTACCGCTTGGAGAATAACGGCGCCGCCACGAGAGTGACCGTGAATACGAATGTTTTCAGTTGTCGGTAAATTTTCGAGAGCCTGGTTAAGGACGCATGCATCGTATTCAATGGTCGCTTCAGGGTACTTAATAGGTATTTCCCACTCAGCTGGCTCTGGGATAGGGCCGCTAACAGGAACGTGGTAGTTACTGCAGGTCAATAATACCAATTCTGTAGAAGAATCATTATAGAGTTGCGTAAAGTAGCAATGATTTTCCAAAAAACCGTGAACGCCAATAACGGTATGTTTCGCTTGGCTGCTATGGTTTCGAATGCTAACCGCGCCTTTACCGACGGTGAAGACCTTGCCCGAAAACATTTCGGTATAGCTTTGTTCGATCGGCTTTATCAGTTTGCGCGCATGGATTGCTTGCATTTTACTCTCCCAACTCTCTAATAGTCATGCTGCGCTTAAAATTTGGCAGCTGGCTTTTCCGGCGTTTGCACACTTGGAAGGCCCTGTGACTATGGCTTTGCTTAGGTTTCACTTTGTATCTGAAACCGTGCAAATGTTAGATTATTTATCAATAAGTATACGCAGCTTGAGCAACAATGGAATATTAAATTGGTCAAACAATGAGCGCTATTTAGAACTTAAGTTTAAAAGCGTCTGTAACTCTATGAAATAATTATGGCAGATGGGCT
>NZ_LWEY01000221.1:0-734 GCF_001634935.1 Oleiphilus sp. HI0043
GTGTACCATCTTCGTTCCATCGTTTTAGCGTGCCATGGTAACTGCCATTCGCGAAGTGCGCTTCAAATTCCTTATTCCCATTTTCATACCAATCGCTTGAGAGGCCGTGTTTCTCGCCATCAGCATAATAGTCTTCGGATTCTTTTTGACCACTTGCATACCAACTTGTCTGGGCTCCGCAGTATTCGCCGTTGTAAGTATAATTTTGTGACATTCTGATGCCATTGTCATACCAGGCTTCGGACAGACCATGAGAATTTCCCTCCTTATAATAGCCTTGAGAAGAGATCTGCCCATTTTCATGCCAATATCGACTTAATCCATGCAGCTGGGCATTGACGTAGAACTGCTCTCGGTCAAGTATTCCCGGGTCTTCATAGTAGTTTGCGCCATGACCGTATGAGCAAGAAGTATACGAGTTGGGATCACTTTCATTGGCCATCGTAATAGCCTGATTAAAAGTATTCGAGCTGCCGAGTTCGATATCGTAGGTGGATGGGCAACTAGGGCTATTGGATTGAGGAATATCAGCAATAGGGCAGGTCGAATGGGTAAATTCAGATTCTTCTGATGCATAGTCCTGGCCATCAACCCTTTGTATTACATAAGCGGTCACCGTGGTGCCATCAGAAACCGAAATCGGTGCCGAGTAGTTGTATTCTGGCGCTGAACCATTCAACACATAGCGGATATCTGGTAGGCCTTGTGCTTGAGTCATTGCTAGTTCTAATTGA
>NZ_LWEY01000222.1:0-1656 GCF_001634935.1 Oleiphilus sp. HI0043
CGGTGTTCTGGGCCAGTCACTAGTTAGGCAAGCCTTTTACTTTTGCGCATCGCATTTACAGCTCTTGTTTGGCCTGAATGTTAAGCTGGCCTTGTGCAAAAGTTTTCTCATTATTATTTAGTGTTTTTTCAAGCGCTAGATTCAGTTTTCGCAAGGACGCGGCCCCATTGTTTCTATTCCGATCAAAAAAACTATCTTGAGATAAGCTTAAGAGAAAAACGCTGTTTTTTATATAATTCTTGTTTTGACGACTGCTTAGGTCGTGTACTCATATATGGTATCGAGTGCTAGGTGGTCTTTTTGGAAGTAGTCATCAAAACACTTTAGTACGAGCGGGCTGCGGAGTTTATCTTCTAGTGCTCGTATCTCATCCATGCTCAACCAATGAGCAGCAATAATATCTTTATCGAGCTTATCGCTCTCTTTTTCAAGTGCTTCGGCGGCAAAGCAAAAGCGGTAATAACATACGCCATTTTGTGGGGCGGTATAGGTATATAAGCCAATAAATCCCGTGAGCTTGACGCGCCAGCCGGTCTCTTCCAACGTTTCTCGAATAGCGGCTTCTTGTATGCTTTCACCTTGCTCTATATGACCGGCAGGTTGGTTGAATACGGTTTTCCCATGAGAGCGTTCTTCAACGAGTAACAGCTTGCCATCTCGCTCGACAAGCGTGGCGACGGTTGCATGGGGTGTCCAGGTCATGATTGTGTTAAATCCTTTATATAGTCGGTGTGCCAGTAAAGCGGATATCTTATCAGTGAGCTGAACATTTCAAAATACTGAGAAAGACTTATTTAGTTGTCTCAAGTTCCTTCTCTTGTATATGGAAAGTAGACTGTGTTTTAGCTTGCAAGATCATCTCGGCGGCCTTTTCTGCCATCGCGATAATGGGGGCGTTCGTATTACCGCTAACCAGAGTCGGCATTGCTGAGCCGTCGATTACTCGCAACTTTTTAATACCATGAACTTTCAGCTCACTGTCTACGACAGCCATAGGGTCATTGCCCATTTTGCAGGTGCCGCTAGGGTGATATACCAAGCCTAGCCGTTCTTTACACTTCTTCAAAAGTGCCTCATCTGATTGGATGTTATTACCTGGGTGCAACTCTTCGCCACGATGCCCATCAAAGGCTGGGCTTGCTAATATTTTCCGAGCAACCCGAATGCCGTTGACTAATACTTTTGCATCCTCAGGGTCGGAGAAAAAGTTGAAGTCGATTTTGATTGGCTCTCTTGGGTCTGCTGATTTTAAGCTGAGTTTGCCTCGGCTTTTAGGGCGAAGGACGCAAACGTGAAGAGAGTAGCCATGGCTAGACAGGAGTTTTAAATCGCGCCCGCAGTCGTCAAAGAGTAAGGGAACAAAGTGCATCTGAATGTCTGGTACCTTTACCTCGGGGCTAGACTTCAAAAAGGCGCCCGCCTGGGTAATTGAGTTCGCCAGATTGCCTTGCTTGTCGCGCAGATATTTAAGAGTGTCGGGTAGCATTTTTAGCAGTCCGCCGGGGCTTGTCGAGAAACCATCCTTCTTTTTGCTTTTCACCAAAACACAGGCATCAACATGTTCCTGCAGGTTCTTTCCGACGCCGGGCAAATCCTGTATCACTTCGATACCATGTTGTTGAAGCTCCTCTTTATCGCCGATACCTGAAAGCATAA
>NZ_LWEY01000223.1:0-658 GCF_001634935.1 Oleiphilus sp. HI0043
GCCACACCCAGATGTCTGGTACTTCACTAAAAACAAGCCAGCCTAGCAATGCTGAAAAAACTACCTGCAGATAAGAAAACGCTGTCGCCCTTCCTGCAGGTTCCGTTTGCATTGACTTGGTTAAGCCAATTTGCCCGACCTGTGTAAAGATCCCGACCAAAAATAAAAGTGAACAAGCTTCCATTGTCGGCAAGACAAAATCGTCCCCCAATAACACGAGAGAAAATGGCAAAGCGACCATAGGGAAGTAGAATACAATCACGGAAGGGTCTTCCGTCTGACTGAGCTTGCGGACAATAACATAGGCCACACCACTCCCAAAAGCACCTAACACCGCAGCCATCAAGGCAAAACTGGCAATGTCCGTCCCTATTCCGCCAAACAACCAAGCAGGTCTTGCGACAAGCAATAAGCCAATAAAACTAAAACCGATACTGATAACAAGAGACCACTGCAATCGCTCCTTAAGAAAGAAAGTCGCTAGAATGGCAGTAAAAATCGGATGTAAATACTGTAGAACCGTGGCTTCAGCCAAAGGCATATGTGTCACAGAATAATATACACACACTAACGCCAACGTTCCCACTGCGCCGCGCAGCATTAACAAGGGGCGATTATTGCCCAGAAGGGAAATGCGCTTACGTTTTACATCGACATA
>NZ_LWEY01000224.1:0-20518 GCF_001634935.1 Oleiphilus sp. HI0043
GAAGCCCAGCCTTGGTTAGAAGCTGGTTTTCATCGGTTAGACCATTAATGGTAAAGCCAAGGCTTAGTTCAGCACCTTCTGCAGTATGCCCCCCAACAATGGGCATCTCACACGCATCAAAAACCTTGCTCGCGCCAAGCATCAGATGAAGCAATTGCTGCTCAACTTTTTCTTCACTCGCAAAAGGTAAGGTCACTAAAGCTTGGGCGCTATGGGGCGTTGCTCCCATGGCAAAAATATCACCCAAGGCATGGTTCGCGGCAATCTGGCCAAAGAGGTAGTCATCATCGATGAAACGTCGAAAAGCATCGACAGACTGGACTAATAATTTATCGGCAGGAATGGCCAAAACGGCGGCATCATCCGGCTGGGACAGTGCTACCTTCGCCTTATCCTCATAACGTGTTGAAAGCTGGGCAATCACGCGATTTAAAATAGGCTGCCCCACTTTGGCACCGCAACCGCCACAACGCATACTCATCGGCTCAGCATCCACACTCGCATTTTCAGCGGGGATCATCGGCTTGGCAAGTTCACTAAAGCGGCGCATAAATTTACGGTCGATTGAATCTTTCCAGTGCCATACCCATGCGCCCGACATTGCCCAGTCACCTCTAGAGGCAATTGCAGCTTTGTCGCCAGTACTCACTAAACTCAGGAACTTGCTCTGAGGGACAAAGGCTTTTAATGGCTCACCACGTAGGGCTTTTTCAAGATTATCAGCCAAGGGTTTACCCTGGCGCACAGCAAATACACCGGCTTTAGGCCGTGGGTGATCCAGCACATCAGCAATATCACCCGAGGCAAAAACATTAGGATGAGAAACTGACTGCAAACAAGCATCCACTTCTATAAAGCCCCGCTCACTACAGGCTAAACCAGCGGCTTTCGGCCATTCAGGGGCTGACGCCGATATTGCCCAAATAATCTTGTCTAAGCTTAGTTCCCTCGGGTTTTCAGCGTCTCGCGCATCGACCAAGCACCCTTCTTCAACTTTAGACACGCGAAAATCATGATGAACCTGCACCCCACGTTTATCCAATACCTTTTGGTAGCGCTGCTGCACTTTGGCATTGTGGCTGGGCAGTATCGTGTCACTCCCCGAGACCACGTGAAAGCGAAGTTGCTCAAAGCTCGTCTTTCGGTATTTTAGCGCACACTTAAGTTTGTGCTGCATCGCTAGCGCAACTTCAACACCACTGGCACCACCGCCGACAATACCAATATCTACCGGCGAAGTGAGTTCCTTACTCAGTAGGGATTGCTGCAAGTCATGCCAGAGAGCGAGAAAGCGATCAACAGGTTTCACACCAACGCTAAACTCTTTAGTGCCTGGTATGTTTTTTAAGTCTGGAGAAGAGCCTATATCTATCGACAATACGTCGTACGAAAACGGCGGATGCTGCTGACAGAAGATGGTTTTCGCTTCAAGATCGAGGCCTGTCACGCTATCTTCAATAAAGCGCACCCCAAAACTTCGACACGCTGCGCCCAGGTCGATATGCACGTCTTCATGCTCGTAGTTCCCGGCAATCAAGCCAGGCAGCATACCTGAGTAAGGTGTGAGTACTGAATTGGAAATCAGGGTAATGCGCACACCAGGTAGGTGACGCTTGGCCAACATGCTCAGAGCAATAGCGTGGGCATGGCCACCACCGATTAACACCAAGTCTTGGCTAATGGGTGTATCAGTATTTGTCTCATTTTTTTTCACGTTTATTCCTAATCCAGCTCTTTAAGAGAGGCGGTAATCAATGGTAATCATTCGTTATCGCTCCCTCTTTAGTGCCCTAAACCTGTAGGCAGAGCCTTCCACGGCTCGCATGAAGGCTAGCACGAGGTTGATCGAGCGAGGGATAGAACCCTCTGCCTACAGTCATTGTTATTTGTTAAATATAAGCTTGAATGCCACTACTCCGCCAGTGCGCACGGCGCACCCTATAACGGGACTGTTCCTCTTACACTAACGCATATCCGGCAAGGCATTGAGCCGCAGCTTTCGCCTAATACCGCGTGATAAGGTATCGACAAGAATATTCAGCAATGCCGTCACTAAAATTAAAAACAAGGCGCGATCAAAGCGCAACTCTTCGAAGGCCGAGTCGACGTAAAAACCCAAGGTATGCACGCCGAGAATTCCCAGTATGGCACTCTCTCGTAGAATCACCTCCCAGCGGTAAAACAAAAAGGCCAAAAAGGGCCGATATAATCTGGGCGTGACTTCGTAGGAATATAGATTAATGCCTTTCGGGGCGTCTTGTCTTAGCTTAAGGTTGCGTGATGCGTTGCCAATCAAATGCGCGATAATCGCACCATTGTGCAAGCTCAAAGCCACGATCGCGGGCACCATCGAGGGACCCATCATAATCAGTAAAACAAACACCAACATCAGCTCAGGTATAGAGCGCAAAACGACTAACAAGAAGTGTGACAGATAACGGCTGCCTTTGTTCAAAAATAAGGGTGAAATAAAGGGGTACATGACTAAGGCTAAGATGCCACTGCCCACCAATGAAATCATGGTCAGTAATAAGGTATTCCAAACGCCTTCGGCCACCTGCTGCTGTATCAGAAAGCTAGCCCAGTCCCATGTCGCATACCAAGCCTCTAGCTGCCAAAGAGTTTCAGCCCCTTTTAAGGGTTCAGGCAGGATATCGTAGCTTAAAAAGCGCCATATCAGATCGGTCTGTGTACTCAGGTATAAATTCAATTGAGTCGATAACCACACCACCGCGACTAGCAATAGCAGCAATAAGCTACGACGATGACTCCAGAATCTTAAGCTGGCGATGACAAAAAAGAAGACATAGAGCACTGCCGCGGCCTGATCGTACTCGCCTTCACTGAAGAAGCTTTCGAGATGAAAGCCCAGCGTAGGCAAGCCGATAAAACCAAGTATCGCGCTGCTTCGAATACCGCACTCCAAACGATAACGCGTATACGACACGACTTGCGGCCAAGCCTGCGCCAAGCGCGCGTAAAGAAAAGCCGAAAACGAGCCTTGTGCCTGGTGGGTCAGGGCATCATTCGGCGCACGATCGCTTTCTTCCAAAATCTCGGCATAGACCTTGGCGAAGATGCCAGAAAAAGGAATGATAATCGCCAACAAGCCAGTCAGCGTCGACAAGCCAAAGAACTGCAAAAACAGCAAAGCCCAAAAAATTTCATGAATTGAACGGATAAAGGCACAGCCAATACGGACCAAACGATGCTGAAAACATTGCGCCAACAGCAAGCCGAATACAGAAGAGATCGCCACACCGACCAAGGCAAAAGCCAAGGTGTTCAGCAAGCTGACCAGCAATTCATACCAAGAGAAAAAAGACGGGCTGACAAAACCCTGAGCAATACGACCTAGCTCTCCCCAAGGGTCTGCTGTAATGATTTCAAGGTCGGCAAAACAAAGGCAAATAAGCGCCAGAAACAAAAAGCCGGAGCTGACTCGATTAAGCGTCCACATAGCTTAACGACAGAGCTTTAAGTCAGGATGCTTAGGCACCGGCGTATTATCATGTTCGCCGGTGGGCTGCTGGGTCTCGAAATCGGAATAGATTTGACGAAGCTTATCTGAGTCCAGTTCGGCAACTTGGCAATCTATCGCTAACTCACCGCCTTTCAAGCCGATGATACGATCGCAGTATTTCACGGCCAGTTCGGTATTATGGAGTGCTAAAACAACGCTCTGGTGAGAAGAGATGATCTTAGCGATCAAGCGCTCGGCTTGTAGCTCATCCACCGCAGAAACCGGCTCGTCGCCGAGAAAAATATCCCGTTCCTGGATCAGCGTTCGAGCTAATGCTGCACGCTGTTGCTGACCGCCAGATAAGGTCTCGGCACGCGCTTTCAAGTGTTCTTGTAAACCTAAAGATTGTGCAAGCAAGGCTACCTTTTTTTGAACCGCCTTCTGAGGAAAAAACAAATTCAAAGCGTTATAGAGAAAATTGTGCTTATCCAACTGCCCCATATAAATGTTATGGAACAAAGATAAACTGGGGACCAAAGCCGGCGCCTGCTGACAGAAGGCAATATCATCGGGGCGCAGCTGGTATAGTGCTTTGAGTAAAGTACTTTTACCTGCACCACTCTTGCCAAGCAGTGCGACTTTTTCACCGGCCTTAATTTCTATCTCCAAGTCACGCAGCACGGTATTACCTTGCCACGCTAAATCCTGCTTGGAGAGATGAAATATGGTTTTTGTCGGTGCCCCCGTATCAAGCATATTAGTCAATCAAACCAATGCTTTTAGCGGTATCCAAAATTGCCTGATAATCTTCGTTCTTCGCTTCAATAAAGGCTTTACGAGGAAAACGCGCTAGCAAGTCAGGGTCTTTCATATTCAACAAGGCTTGTTTAATCTTTCCACCAAAACCTTCACCCCAATGCGCGTCCACATCACCGCGTATGCTCCACTGGTAATCCTGGTACTGAGGTGTTTCCCAAATAACCTGAACCTTTTTTGGATCAATCTTACCTGCGGCTAGCTCTTTTTCCCAAACCTTGTAGCTCAACACACCAATTTCGTAGGCACCTGAGTTAACCAAAGCGGCTGTGCGTGAGTGATTACCACTAAAACCTATACGTTTGAACAACGCATCAGGCGCATCATTAAGGTGTTGACGGATATAAAACTCAGGCATCAAGCGACCCGATGTTGAACCTTTTGAACCAAAGGTCAGTGTCTTGTTAGCAATACCTTTTGGGAATTCATCACTCTTTTTTAAACCTGTAGAATGATGCGCAATAAAGTAAGTCTTGAAGAAGCGGTCTTCATCTCCCTGTGCGATCGCTTGGGAGCCTGGCACTAATAAGCGCGCCTGCACACCCGACAAACCACCAAACCAGGCTAATTGAACCTGATCATTTCGAAATGCTGTCACTGCAGCCGCATAAGACTTAACCGGCACATAACGTACCTCAATGCCTAAGGCCTTCCCTAAGTACTCAGACACTGCACCAAAGCGCTGCTCAAGCTGGGTGCTGTCCTGATCAGGGATGGCGGTAAAGGTAAAATCTTTCGCCTGCGCGCTCACCGCTAGGCTAAACAATATGATCAAGGTACTGAATAATTTCATTTTGAGTAGTGCTCCAATAGTGCGTCTTTGCTTCCCCGCAATACAATTCTTTCAGCCTTCTTTGAGAGCTGATAATCGTACATTGGGTCGTAGTAATCTTTTAGTAAATGTTCGATCCACTCCCGGTGAAGGCCGTAAGCCTCATCAGATTCTGAAGCAGAAAATTGTTGTTTGATCGCTCGTGCCATCATTTGCTGTAGATGATTCTTTCGCTCGCTACCCAAGCGGCGTTCTATTCTCCCTAAACTCTCAAACAGATAGTTAGAGAAATTCTCAATGCCCTGCTCTTCACCGTCCCGGCTTAAGTAGGCTTCGGTCATATCAATCACATAGTCTTGAAGCACTACATCGATTCGTTCTTCCAAAGGCGTTTCTAAGACAATTAAAGGGCAAGCAGACATGCGGTCTTTCAAAGTCAAAGGCAAAGCACACCGGCCAATCAAACGACTTTCGTCTTCCAGAAATACCGTGCCGCTATTTTGATGGCGCGCTTTTAATAGGGCGATGGATAGTTTGTTTTCAAAATCTATTTGGCTAGGTTGAGGGGTCAACATTCGACCAAAGCTAGAACCACGATGATGAGCCAAGCCTTCTAGATCGACGTAATTATTGAACTGCTTCAAAACGCGTGTTTTACCGGTGCCCGTTCGGCCACTAATAACGGTGAAGTCCAGCTCGCTGATTTGCGTTTCCATTTCGTCAATCAGAAAACGACGCATGGCTTTGTAGCCGCCTTTTATCAAGGGGTAATCCACACCTACGTCTTTAATCCAGCCTTGTGTGGTTCTTGATCGCAAACCACCCCGAAAGCAATACAAATAGCCCTGGGGGTTCTGTTTAGCAAAAGCCAACCAGGCCTCAAGCTTTTGGGCTTTATTTTCGCCACATACCAGCTCGTGTCCTAGTTCAATGGCACTATCCTGGCCTGATTCTTTATAACGAATACCAATCAAACGCCGTTCTTCATCATCCATTAAGGGTGCGTTGAGGGTATTTGGAAAGGCACCTTTATCGAACTCAACCGGTGCTCGAACATCCATTAGCGGAATATCATTCAGGAAAAGTTCGAGGTAGTTGTCTGTATCAGGTCTGTTGCTCATAGTGCTTAATAGTCAGGCGGTGCAAAGAAGGGGGAGATTATAGGGAAAATGCTTATGTAGAGCCATGCCTTATCTTTAAAACACTAGAACCAAAAGGCTTTAGAGCGCCACACTAATGAGTAAGCCAAGCCCTGACAGAAATAACAAACCCTTACACGCAGACATGAAATGGGCTTCACTCATTTTTGTATGCAAGCGATGTCCTAAAGTCGAACCAAGTAAGCAAGCCGGTAACAAAATTATGTCGATAATCAACAACGACGACACAGAAAAACCACTCTGTGACTGGGCGGCTAAGGCATACGGAACGATTTTAACCAGATTCATCATCGCAAAAAACATGGCAGCGCTTGCCAACCACGTGCGCTTGGGTAATCGTATCGTGGCCAAATAAATATTAATCGGTGGACCACCTGCGTGTAGCAATGTGCTGGTTAAACCAGACAAGGTCGCCCAAAAAAGACCTGCATAGGGCAGGTGAGCCAAAACGGGGCTCAACTGTTTCCACAGCGCGAATGCAATGCAAAATAAACCAAGCAAAGACTGTAACAAGCTACTGGACAATCCACCCAATAAATAGCCACCCGCGATGATGCCGACCAGTGCCGCGGGGCCGATCACTTTTATTTCTTGCCAGTTCACGCTGCGCCAATAATAGTGCATCGTCTTTGCGTCCATCACAATGAGAAGCGGCAACATTAAAATAGCGGCAACCGGCACGGGCATCACGAACGATAGTAATGGTACCGCGATAACACCCGCTCCTCCGGCAAAACCAGATTTTGAGATCCCCGTTATTAACACGCCAACCACGGCTAGCCCCCAAAATAGCGGGTCAAGCAATAATAGGCTTAGGTCATCAGTTGCATTCATCAGAATGTTTTCTCGCGTTATATTACAAGCAATTATCTTGGCGGGAGGTCAAACCAAAGAGCAGTCAAGCCTTCATCTTTGGCCGTAATAGATAGCTGATCTTTTATAATACCTAGACCATCACCTGGCTTTAATTCAAGCTTGTCAGTCGATGTAACGCCAAGTCCCTCCCCCTCAATTACATGCAAATAACCCACTCGCGCTTGAGCCGTCAATTCGTAGCGTTCTCCGGCGTTTAGCTGCAAGCGAAAAAGGCTCACATCCTGGTGAATACTTAGGCTACCGTTGCTTCCATCTGGCGTTACCAAAGCTGTCAGTGTCGAAGACTGTAAGATGGGCATTTGCTCGTAACTAGGTTCAATGAGTTTTACATTTGGACTGATCCAAATTTGCAAAAACTTCAATGCTTCGGTTTTAGATGCGTTAAATTCAGAGTGCATAATCCCTGACCCTGCGCTCATACGCTGAACCTCTCCCTCAGGCACTATAAAGTGATTTCCTGTGCTATCTCTGTGCTCGATAGCCCCCTCCAATATATAAGAAATAATTTCCATATCTCGATGACCATGATTATCAAAACCCGCACCGGGGGAAACCTCATCATCATTGATGACTCTCAGTACCGAAACTCCCATGTGATCGGCGTCGTAATAGTGACCAAACGAAAAGCTATGTTGGCTATTTAACCAAGAAAAGTTGGCCTTACCTCGTTCGTCAGCAGCTCGATAATAAAGCATGACAACTCCTTACTTTTGATGAAAATAGTGACTGAGATCGTTAGTTAGCTTTTTCCAACTGGTCTCGATCATGGGGTAAATCGAAATCTTGTTCAGGCCCTAAAGGAATGACCCCCGTCGGATTGATCGTAAGGTGACTGGCGTAATAGTGGGTTTTGATATGCTCAAAATTCACTGTCTGGGCCACCCCTGGCACTTGATACAGCTCGCGAACATAAGAACTCATCGCGGGGTAACTCGCTATCAGTTGTCTATTGGTTTTAAAGTGTCCAAAATAAACAGCGTCGAATCGAATCAGTGTCGTAAATAGACGCCAGTCAGCTTCGGTTAGTGTTGATCCACACAGATAACGCTGCTTAGACAGTACGCCTTCTACCCAATCTAGGGCATCAAATAATTGATGGTAAGCGTCTTCATAGGCTTCTTGCGTCGTCGCAAAACCTGCACGATAAACACCGTTATTAATGCAGTCATAAATTCGCTCGTTAATCATATCAATCGACTCACGCAAGCCCTCTGGATAATAGTCATCAGTATTGCCAGTTAGGTGATTAAAGGCTGAGTTAAACATGCGAATAATTTCAGACGACTCATTACTGACAATCGTTTGGGTCTGTTTATCCCATAAAACCGGTACCGTAACCCGCCCCTCGTATTGGCTATCAGCGCGCATGTAAAGCTGGTAAGCGTATTGAAAACCGTACAGCGGGTCGGTAACTTCCCAACCGTTTTCTAACATTATCGGGTCGACTACCGTCACATCGATATAATCTTGTAGATTCTTCAGCTGGCGAAAAATCAACGTGCGATGAGCCCATGGGCACGCCAACGAAACATACAAATGGTAGCGGCCTTTCTCTGCCTTAAACCCCTTCTCACCCTGCGGGCCAGGTTGACCATCGGCGGTCAACCAACTTCTGAAGCGACTATCTTGGCGACGAAACTCACCTCCGCTATCGCTCGTGTCATACCACTGATCAACCCATTTCCCATCTTGTATTAAGCCCATGACCTTGTACCTCAATAACGATTATCAAAGTGCGATGTTTTGAGTCGCACTTAACTATCTGAATCTGATTAATCAACGTGTTGGCTAAACAGTCTTGTACGATAAAAGTGCCTTATCAATACTCAAACTACCTGCACCTCTAATCGTTAAGGTTGCGCTGATAACCAGTAATGCGAGCGCAAACTCATAACCGTTAGTTGCCATAAAAAATCCATTTTCAATGTGAGCCGTGACAATCGCCACAATCATAGTGATTGCCAGTACCAAGGCCGCTGGACGAACCAAAAAGCCAACTATCAGCAATAAACCGGCGAAGAATTCGGCACTCCCTGCAAGCCCTGCCATCAAGATACCGGGCGATAATCCAATCGACTCCATCCAACCCGCCGTTCCATCCAATCCATAGCCACCAAACCAGCCAAATAGTTTCTGACTGCCGTGTGCGGCGAATGTGATGCCCGCGCCAATTCGGATAGGTAGCGTGTCTAGGCCCGCAGTCGTTGTGCTGATTTTGTTGAATAGTGCTTTCATGGCGTGTTTCCTCTGTGTTTTGATTTGATGAAATAAGTGTATCGCGCTGAAGAACTTCCAATAAGCGCCAATATCTGTTTAGAATGATCTAATAATTAGAACAATCTTTATGGAACCGTAATGATTAGAAACCCGATCACTATTGAAGCCTTAGAAACCTTAGATGCGATAGATAGACGAGGAAGCTATGCAAAAGCATCTGAAGAATTGAACAAAGCCACCTCGGCCGTTTCTTATGCTATTCAGAAGCTCGAAGAACAATTGGGTATCACTTTGTTTCAGCGTCAAGGTCGACGCTCGGTATTAACCCCCGCAGGGCAGCGAATTTTGCAAGAAGGGCGAAAGATTCTGATGGCGACTTCTCAGCTGGCTAATTCAGCAAAAGAAGTTGCCACGGGTTGGGAGCCGAAAATACGAATCGCGATGGAGTCCACGCTGAATCAACCTGTACTATATGATGTGCTGTCTGACTTTCTGGCCGAACACGAAAATGTAGAAGTTGATCTAATTGAGTGCGTACTTAACGGCGGCTGGGAAGCACTTGAGCAAGACCGCGTAGAACTCCTTGTCGGCGCGCCAGGACCGGTACCATTACAAAAAGGCTTCCGCGCAATTCCACTAACAGACACCGACCTAATACCGGTTATTGCCACGTCCCATCAACTTGCTGAACTCGCCTTAGATACACAGAGGCTCACCGAAATACTGCCTAAGTTAAGACGCGTTGTTACCCATGACACCTCAATACTGGAGGTGTCGCGCAGCGCCGGGCTCACAGATGCAGGGAAAACCTTTTATGTACAAACCATGGATCAAAAGGTCGAAGCCATATTAGCAGGTATAGGTATTGGTCACTTGCCGCGAAAACGTATTCACCAAGCCATTGAGAGTGGCAAGCTGAAGGAGCTTAAGCTTGCTAAGGTAAATAATCATGAATGCTTTATGGCATGGAAACTCAGCAATAAAGGCAAAGGTCTGCAGGCATTAACTCAATTACTGGCCACTGCAAAGTGGTAGGTGACAGCGTCAGACCAACCAAGCACTCCCCTCCTTCAGTAGGGCTTCTCAGACTAGAAGTATAAAAAAAGCCCCGAAGTCTCGAAAGACTCCGGGGCACAACTCCCTTCATTTTGACTGATCCGCCTGCTCTAGAACAGCCAATATGTTATTTACCAAAGTACAGATTGATAAATACAAGGGTTAGGCTAAGTTGAAATCCTTACTTATTGATCCTCTACACGCTGGTGGTTGAAGAAAACACCACCGTCACCAAAGGCCGAGCTGATAAACTCAGAACTTAGGCGAATCGTACCAACTTTCTTAGCACTATCACGACGAGATTTCGCATACTTCTTATGAAAATACGGGAAGATAGAAGTGCGAATTTTCTCGCTCGTTGCGTAGACGTCATAGATAGGCGTACCTTCTGGTAAGCTTTCCAAGTCGTCACGGAAGTCATGAGAAGCACTTGAGAACAAGCCCTTCACTTCTGGGCGCGGAACAAAGTAAACCTGCGTCGGCGTAACAACGCTGCTTTCTTTGGTGCCATCTGCGCGAACCTTCGCCATCTTCTCTACAGAAAGCGTGGTTGGCTTAGTCGAAACTAGTGAGAACAAGGCTGTGGTACCCAAAGTTTCGTTCACTTCCTTGTCAACGTACTGCGACAACTCATTTGCAAAGAAATCATGGTTACCACCTTGGCCTGATAAGGTGTATAACGCCGAGACATTGCGTGAGTTTCTACCGTCAACGAACACTTTCCATGCTAAGCCTGGAGCAAAGCCACGGTCATTTGGGTCACCCGTGACTGACAGGCGCAATAAGCCACACTCTGCACCTTTGAAGACACCTGTATAAGGGTGGCCAGAAGCAGGTTCAAAAGTAGTGGTCGCCATAGCTGCGTGAGCATGGATTGGCTTTTCATAACCGAGTGGCGCGACATCGTCCTTACGATTTACTTTTTCCCAAAGTACCGTATTAATCAGGCCACCAATATCGACATCAGTTAACCCTGGACGCTCTCCTGCATCATATTCAGTACGCATTGCACCGTTCGTCCATAAGAGCTGCTCTTTATCACAAGCTGACCACTCTTTGTAGTTATCTGGAATCTTCAAACCCCATGGTTTAAAGGCATTATCTACACCCGTTAAGCTTAACTCTAGCTCGGGGAAGTGACGACGAATCACGTCAACCATGGTGTTATTTTCTACCCAGTCGATACCTTCTTGCGTGTACACTTCAGGTGTATAGCTTTCAGTATAGAAACGGTCTGTCATCAAACGACGAGAAGCATTCAGGATAAAGACCTGGAAAGCCGTCTCACCAAAGGCAAAGCCATCAGGACGCACTGTTTCAGCTAGCTGACCCACCAAAGCATCGATCTGCTCAATGTCATTGTTATAAACACGCTTCAATTCAGTCAAAGTTGTAGGGTCTTCAGTTAAATCCTCAAACTTGGTAATCGGATTCAAACCAATCTGGCGACGGAATTCGTTGTAACGTGGTACACCACGCTCACGGTCACGAATAATATCGATTGTTGCCAAGTCAATATCGCCAATTAACGGCATTGAAAGGTTACGCAAAAACTCAGGATAGTTGTTTAGCGTCAAGGAACCTGGGTGAGTAATGCCGAAGGAGTACCATAGACGATCGCCGCCCTGATTATCGAGAATATCTTCTGCATCGCCATCACGCGTGTCTTCAATATTGATACGCTCAGAAACAACATTTGAACCGATATCGTAGATATCTACCGCATCACGTAGTAATGGGTGCATACGATAAACCGCAACGAATTCCTCAGTCAGTACATAAGGAACATCATAATTATTTGGTTTGCTTTGGCCAACCAAACCACCAAGGATATGGTCAATTGCGCCTGGCGTGCTTAACTGTTCAGCTTTTTCAGGATCAAATAATGCGATGGTGTTAATGAGCCAGGAATTAGGACCTTTGATATCGTCCGTCACATTTTGGATCAAATCACGTGTTTCAGGATTACGCGCGATACCCCACCAGTTTGCTTCCATCGACAACTCTAATGCAGGGTTGGCGATAATTGCAGGCGTCCATTCAACTGTGTGAATCTTCGCCATCAAGGCAGAGTTGATCAAGCGGGACTTATCAAATAGCCACTGATCTGTCGCGTTTGGATAGTTTTCCTTCAGCTTGTCAGCAATAGCGTTATGCTCCAAGGTGAATAGCTGGTGCATCATGCTAAGACCTAGCCACCAGTTGTCACTAAAGCCAGTAACCGGCACGCCACTCCAGAAGTCTGTTGGCAAAGTACCATCACTTTCAATAGCGAGCTTACCATCTTCAAATGAACGAACAGAATCATTGGTTTCTTTGTTGCTGCCGTAAAGCTGTGAGCCATCCCACCAGTGAGTATTGTGGTTACGGTAAGTCGCTGGCAAGTAAGCATCGTCTTCAACGCTACGATCCGGATCAGCAGTTGTACGTTGTACAGACATAACACCCGTACCTAAAGGGTCACCTGATGGTAGAGGCACTTCGATATCGTTATCGGTCGCATTAGGGCCGTGGCTCACCCAATCGTGAACCATGAATTGAATCCATGACGCCGCAATAAAGTTAACGCTGGTGGCGGGCTTAAATTGCTCACGCTTCATCAGCGAGTTACTGACTTCACGCGGGTTAGGGCTCAACAAGGTACCGTCTTCCGTTTCACCAAAGGCGGCTTGAAGCTCGACGTTTCGTCCAAAGCGCATATGGACAGAACCTTCTGACGGGTTCTCCAGAATATTACAGGTACCATCTTCTGTTCGAGCGGTGTGGCTTCGCTCATCACAGACAATACCTTCGTTTGCTAGTTCAAAGTCTTCTGTCGAGATCATATTGTTCTCGAGCAGCTCACCTCGTTCCAAGCCAATTATTAGTGCAGCGCCTGCTACACCGAGTGTGCCGTATTTGACCAGGGCCGGCCAGGTTACCCATACCGAGTTAATAATCATGTGTCGTCTCTCCGTCCATTATTTTTGTTTTCTTTGACAAAAAACCCTTTCCCTAAGCAGGTGCATATTGGGGGATACGCTCGACCCCTGCTTGAGGAAAAGAGGACAACTTTTGTCAAGTAACCGGCAGGGTAAGGATAGTGTTAAAACTTTAACACCCTCCTAAAGGATGGGGAGATACAAAAATCAAGGTACACTCGATCTCTTAAGCCTGTTTCAGCCTGAGTTCAAACGTTAATAGATAAATTACCGACAATTACAGCAAAAGTCATAAAACATGGCCTATTTCACACTTTGAATAGTGGTATTTCACAATATTTAAAAGCGCTATTGAGATCGAAAAGGACATAATGCAGTCTTAATTAGTAGACGCATGTATGCCATATAGAGTCAGAACAATAACAAGGAATCAGGACGAGCGGTGGCACTATGAATACTCATATCAAGCGAGATGATCTAATAGCACTATTGGATAAGGGGCTAGGCTACCCTCTTGTTCTCATGGTGGCACCACCCGGTTCCGGAAAGAGTGTTTTGCTGGATCAATGGGTAACTCGGCAAAAATCCATTCATACTGAATGTCAGACCTTGCAATTCCAGACCTCCCCAAAGCTTAATGAGGGCAACGCATTATTTGCGTTAATATTTGAGTCCCTGAAAAATATCGCGCCGCTATGGGATGCTTCATTTTTTAACCTTTTTAAAGATGACTCCGAAGTAAAGCCCGAGCAAATCATTGAGGTTTTCATTGAAGCCCTAACACAAATTGATCATCCATTAGCGATTGTCTTTGATGACTTTCACCACATAAAAGCCAGTCATATTCATAAGACGCTAGAACGCTTAATCAGCCAATTACCGAAGCATGTCACATTTGTTTTATCATCTAGACGACACCCCCAATTTTCGATTGCAAAACTAAAGCTGCAAGAATCTGTATTGTTGATAGATGGCAATGATTTAAAACTAGATGAAACAAACCTGCTCGCATTAAATCAAACCATTGGCGGTTCCAGCCTACAGCCCAATAGAGTCAATACCTTGCTCGACCAAACAGAAGGCTGGTTCGTCGGTACAAAACTAGCACTACTTGCCTACGACAAAGTTGGCGAATCTGCACTAGATAGCTTTAGCGGTAGTCAGCCCGAATTACTGAATTATTTTGGTCACGAAGTCCTTAATAAGCTCACTCCTAGCGCTAAACGCTTTGTACTATCGACAGCTATTTGCAAATCTTTCAATCAGGATCTTTGTGAAAATGTACTGAATATCGACTACTCGGCGGCCAGTCTTGAAGAAATCACTATGCAAGAGCTGTTTCTTTCGCCAGAGCCTAATAATGCTGGGTGGTATCGTTACCACCCGTTGCTACAGGACTTCTTACTAAAACGCCTGGAAATTGAAGAAGGCCCCGAACATATCAAGCACTTACACTTCCTTGTCGCCAAATACTTCCTTGAGCATAAGGATCTCGACAGCGCGATCTATCACGCTAGACAATCTTCCGAGCAAAGCTTCTACTTCAAGATTCTAGAAGATGCTTGCGCGGGCTGGATAAAACAAGGAGAGCTTGAACGAGTCACAGACAGCCTAAGTAACTTATCAAGTGAAGACTTTACACAGCACCCTGAATTACTGATCAATCAACTTTATGCTTTATCATTTACCCGACGCTTCAATCAAGCCGGGTATTTCCTCGAGAGACTTAAGCTCGCCTCTACAGCGGGCTCGGGCACGCTAAAATCTCATTACCAGTTCTTTCATTATCTACTCAAACTCTTTCAAAGTGACTCGGAAGTTCTGGCTCCCGATCCGCAATATGCCAAGAACCTTGCAGAGGCGCCTCAAGAGATCCTCGGCTTTGTAAAGGTACTGGAGGCCTATGCCCTGATGTGCAGCGGAAACTTGAGTTCTGCTTTTCGGCTGGCAAATGAGGGTAAAAGTATCCTGAACCAGAATCAGCATCACTTCTTCGAAAGCTTTGCCAGCTTAGTCATCATTTTATGTGACCGATATTTAGGCAGGGGTGTCGAGGCTATTCAACTGATGAACGAAGTGTTTCTGCCTATTAAACATGGTGACAGAAACCCGCTATGGGCAAACCTGGCGACCGGTATGATGGTAGTAGAATATGAGCAAAATCAGCTGGATAAGTCACTGGAATTGAGCACGCAATTAATCCCACTAGTTAACCACTCCTGCGCAACGGAAGAAGTAGCGACGGTTTATCTATATAGCTCCCGGGTTTTTCATATAAAAGACCAATCGTCCAAAGCAAGCCGCTTACTTGACCAACTTGAGCGTATTTTATCTTTAGGTGACTATCAGCGCTTTAATAGCCAAGTAGTTCACGAAAAAATGCGCCAGGCGTTTCGTAGCGGTTCTTTCTCAGTTTGTAAGCACATTTTCGAAAAGTACCACTTAGATGAGTTCATCAATAAAGGAGTTTGGCAGAAATCCGGGCAATATGAAGAGCACCGGGAAAGAGGTGCACTGGCTGCCGTATATTTTTTGATATCTAAAGGTCGCTTTAAACAAGCAAGCGACTTGCTCGAAGATATCGCCCAGTTGCTAGACCGGAACAATATCACCTCACGAGTATTGATAGCACGCTGCAATATCGCCATGATTGCCTTTAGGCAGGGTAACACTGATGCGGCGATCAGTCTGGTTAAGCGCCTCATTAGCCGTTATGGTTTGGTCTGTTTTTCCCGCAGTGTATTTGATGAAGCTCCTGGGCTGGAACTGCTCTTCCAGCAAGCGGTTAATGAATCCAGAGTGGCCCTGCCCACCATTTTTACCGATATTTTTCATACCTTGGTAGCAGCTGGTGATAAGTTCCAAGACCTGATTCAACCAGCTCACCTGCTGACCGACAAGGAACTCGAAATATTTGAGCTTCTATCCACTGGCCTAAGTAACGCGGAGATTAGTAAACAGTCTGGTATTGCTTTATCAACGACCAAATGGCATTTAAAGAATATCTACAGCAAGCTAGGCGTTGAAAACCGAAGCGCTGCTCTGGCCTTGGCACATAAAACACAGCCAGCATAATCCTTAAAATGAGCAAGGATCGGGTCGCAACGCCTTGCCGTCTTCTCTTATACTGACTTATCACCAAGCTCTTCAGTTTATGAGATTTCAGGAAGGCACCATGACACGGTTTGACGAACAGCACCGCCATTACCAGATAGTCGCTCAAGCGATCACTTTTCTTGACGCTAAACAGGGTCAGCAACCCAGTTTAAGAGCGGTATCCGAATATGTTGGCTTGAGTGAGTTTCACCTGCAGCGTGTGTTTACTCAATGGGCGGGGGTATCACCCAAGCAGTTCTTACAATTTCTGACCAAGCAAAAAGCCAAAGCTTTACTTAAGCAACACTCTGTCTCTAATTCCGCTTACAACAGCGGCTTAAGCGGGAGTGGCCGACTTCACGATCTGATGGTTCAGTGTAAAAGCGTGACACCTGGCGAATATAAAAGTGGTGGCCAAGGCGTTCAAATAGACTATGGCTTTCACCCCTCTCCCTTCGGTTATTGTCTGCTAGCTCTGACTCAACGAGGCTTATGCAAATTGGCATTTCTTGACTCACTGGAGCTTCAAGCAGAAGGTTTGGCTGAGATGAAGCGCGAGTGGCCACATGCTGAACTAAAGCAAAACCAAGCGAGCACATTAACTACCCTAAAACGTATTTTCGACTCTGGACCAGCAAACGAGAACAAGTTGAACTTGCTCTGCAAAGGAACGCCTTTCCAACTGTTGGTATGGGAGGCCTTACTGAAGATTCCTGAAGGCGAGTTGCGCTCTTATCAACAGGTTGCTGAGCAAATCAATCAACCAAATACTACCAGAGCCGTCGCTTCAGCCATTGCGAAGAACAATATTGCCTATTTGATTCCCTGTCACCGGGTCATTAGAAGTACGGGGGAGATTAATCAATATCGCTGGGGAGCAGAACGCAAAAAAGCGATGATCAGCCTGGAATGCTGCTCGACGATACCTTCAACGCTGGGGCAATAAACAACGCTCTTTAAAGTGCTCAAGTAAAGCTTCTGACCATAAGCGGTAAGCCTGCGCACTGGGATGGAAGCCATCACTGGCAAAGAACTCTTTTTGCATAGGAAACTGAACACTAACAAAAGCTAAAGCCTCATCTAGTGCTGCCTGTTCGTTCAAAGCACTATTCATTGCACGAGAACGACGCCCCAAAAACCAGCGAAGTGGCTGAGGTAGAGCCGGAAATTCATGCATGGGAGGTACACTGCTCAAGAAGATATGACGCGCTTGAAACTTGTCTTGAAGCAGCAGTTTTAACTCTCTTTGCTGCTCTAGCCAGTGTTTCAGTCGTGTCCCGCCGGTTATATCATTGACACCTAAGGAAGTAATGACAACATCGGTTTTAAAAGCCTCAAGCGCATGTAGGCGCTCTAGCATCTCAGATGTCTTCAAGCCTGTTTCGGCTAAAAGGCGCCACTCGATAGCGCGGTACTGCGACAGTTTCGACACCAGCTGCCCTAAAAGCGCATCGTTCTGACTATCAACGCCAACACCTGCAGCAGCTGAGTCACCTAGAATTAAGATGCGCAAAGGCTCCCCGTTACCTAAAATACCTTCACGGCTACCTTCAGGCTCAGGAAGTTTAGGCGTCACTTTTTTAGTATAGATTCCCTGCGGAACGAGAATAGGTGACAAAGCCAGGGTGAGAAGAGCATCATCGATCATAATGGCAAGAATTGCTAAGACTTAGGCAATATCCAACAGCTTTTCTATGGCTGGTTTGAAGCGCTGAGGACTCAAGGGCTTTAGAATCCAACCAGTTATACCGGTATCTTTACCTACTTTTTTCAGCCTAGGGTCTGACTCAGTTGTTAGCATCAAAATAGGCGTTTCTTTGTAAGACTCCATATTCCTCAATGCAATGGCTAAATCAATTCCCTTCATATTAGGCATATTGTGGTCTGTGATCACTAGGTCAAAGTTCTGCTTTTTCGCCAAGTCGAGCGCTTCCAAGCCATCCTCAGCTTCGACTATTTTCAAACGTTCATCCTTTAAAACAAAGGTAACCATTTCACGAACGGTAGAAGAGTCTTCAACAATTAAAATAGATCTCATTTTTCAGGCTCAGTATTAAAAGTAAATATTCGGTGAGGTGCACAACTCACTTAAGTTTAGCAGCTCTTTCAAGGGTAAAACATAAATCTTCAATGATTGGTTTACTGAGCCCCAAACGCTTAATGTATTTATAGTTGGTTTAAGTGCTGCAAAGGAGCAATGAGCTGTAGCAGAAGAAATCAATCACAACGCAGTAAAAGGGTTCACAACATGGCCGAGAAAGCGTCTAAGGGCGCAAAACAAACTTCTAAGACTGCCGCAAGACTGTTAGCGCTTTCGTCATTCCTTCAAAGTTCAGTACCAGGCTTTAAGGTTTATTACTGTACTGCAAGGCCAAAGTTTAAGCCTTTGGCCTTGTATTCCTTAAGCTGAACGCCAAAGGCCCCGTCTGTATATATTTCTTTAACTCGAAGCGGCTTACCATGCTGATCTTTTTGCTCATTACTTAGATCAACAATCCGTTCAGCACAGCTTTTCTTCTCAGTATTCCTGACAATAATCAGTTTGGGGCGAAGCTTATTGTTTCTTTGGCACGATAGGATAATACCAACTTCGCCATTGGTCAGCTCAACAATATGCCCCGGTGGATAAATTCCTACTAAGCGAATAAAAGCTCGAACAATTTCCTCATCAAACTGCTGGCCACGACAATCGTAAAGAATACGCAAACCTTCCAATGTCGAACGTGCATCACTATAAACCCGGTCACTGGTAATGGCATCGAAAGCATCCACCACGCTAACAATTTTAGCGAAGAAAGGAATCTTTTCAGCAGTCACCCCCCTTGGGTAACCCTTACCATTGAGATGTTCATGATGACAATACGCAACATCAACCGCGACCGGAGGCACGTCTGATTTAGACATCAGCAGCTTGCGACCATGTGTCGCATGTTCCTTGACGAGTTCATATTCCTCGGAATTTAAGGATCCTTCTTTATTCAGCACCTCGATGGGTATATTAATCTTTCCCACATCATGCAGCATCGCCGCAACGCCTAGGTCTTCAAGCTCCTTTTCCAGCAGCTCCAGCTCACGCCCAAGTGCAACAGCCATGATAGATACACGTAAACTGTGTTCTGCCGTGTAATCATCTTTGTCTTTAATCTGAGTTAGCCAGAGCATGGCATTAGGGTTTTTTAGTACGCTTTTCACGCAACTTTTAACAGCTGTTTTTACCTCAGTGGTATTTATCTCCTGAGATAGACGGAGGGCACTAAGGGCATGATCAACTGTCTTCTTCGCATAGTCATAGTCAGATACGGCGACAGCCAACTCTCGTTCAACAGGTACTTTATAAATCCGGCGACTTTTGACATCAGTACGATTCTTTCGTTTTTCCCTATAAGTAATTTCTGTCTGAGTCACATCTATATAAACATATTCACAATACTCATTCAGTTGATCGATCTCTTCTTCACTGCTAATCAGAAAACCTTGAAACAGAAACGGGGTATCAACCCAAGGTCTATCCAATTCTACAACATACATACCAACACGAAGCTCAGTCGTCGCTATCTTTTCGCGAACCAATTTCTTATTGATATTGTAATGGTTGTAATTGTGCTCACCGATCATCCAGGTGCCCTCTACAGTTTATTGACCTTGTTAGTTTAGCCTATAAAAACACTAGTGTTAATTTGCATGTAAAACTGACCCGGCTTTTGCACTTAATTTTGACCCGCCTGAGAGGCCAGATTATGGCCTGAACTTTTCTTTTATTTCCAGTTTTAAATTCGTTTATTAGTAGATTCTTTGTAGCGGTAACTTTCGTTACCTGTTTCAATGATGTGACAGTGATGCGTTAGTCGATCAAGTAATGCGGTTGTCATCTTTGCGTCACCGAAGACTTGGCTCCACTCTGAAAAGCTTAAGTTAGTCGTGATAATCACACTTGTTTTCTCATATAGTTTGCCTAGCAAGTGGAATAGTAATGCGCCTCCCGTTTGACTAAAGGGCAAGTAACCAAGTTCATCTAAGATAACCAAGTCTGTATGGCTTAACCTGTTCGCAATGCGTCCCGCTTTACCTTCGAGTTTTTCTTGTTCAAGTTGATTCACAAGTTCAATGGTCGATAAGAAGCGCACTCGTAGTCGGTGGTGTT
>NZ_LWEY01000225.1:0-1532 GCF_001634935.1 Oleiphilus sp. HI0043
AAGCAATAACAGCTGCTAAGAGCTGCAATCGAGTATTACTGGGGTATAGCGTTAGTTCTATATGAACATGCTGATTCAAAGCAGCACTTTCTTCAAGCGGGAAAGCGATTCCACAAGCACTCAAATTAACCTGACAAGCAGAAGTAGACTGCTCGAGACCCTCTTCTTGGCCAGAGGCAAGACCGTGGCCAAAAGCCAAATTTATTTTCTGGTTAAAAAGATCAAGAATATTATGAATTTCAGGTTGGGAATTCTTCAGTACTGTCAGATCTGTTGCTATCTGGTGCTCTATCTGTGACAGCAGAGACTTCAGAGAAGTCGGTTGAGCTTGCACCGCCAAATCAGTTTCACCCTCCGAAAGAAAGCGATAACGAAGACCAACAAGGTCCGTCACTCTAAAATAACGTCTTCTTTCACTGTCGTGCGTCACTGAATTTACACCCATATATATTATCCCTAGATAAACCCATCACACACTCTCCTTTCTAGAAGATCTCGTCAGGGTCCAATTCGAAAAAGTTATCAATTGCTTGAGAGTTAGCATCCAGCGTCTTGCTTTCTTCACGCAGCTCTTCCTTCACCTGCTTATCAGTTTTCTCTTGAAGAATAATCTCTACCCGGCGATTTCGCTTTCTACTCTCAGGCGTATCATTCGGCACCAGCGGCCGAGTATCCGCAAAGCCTGTTATGCTAAACCTATCTTGTTTTAGGTAGCCGTCATCAAATAGCCCGTGCGCAACTTCCAAAGCCCTTGCGACCGACAAATCCCAGTTTGATGGGAACATAACAGTTTGAATCGGCACATCATCAGTATGCCCCTGCACGGCGATATCACCTTCAATTGACTCGAGGATATCAATCAGCTTATCAAGCACTGGAATAAACTCATCCTGAAGCTGAGCTGAACCAGAAGAAAAGGCTCCTTTTTCCTGAATTCGAATAATAATTTTACGACCTTGGGTTTCCAGCTCCACCATATCTTTGGCAACTTCGGTCTGGAGCTTCTCAGCAATTTCTTCTGCCTTGGTTTCAGCCTCTTCTTCCAGCTCCATCATTTTTTGAGCAACAAACTCACTGATTTGGGCCTTTTTATCCTGAGCGTTTTCAGTTGACTCATCACAAGCTTCTGCAACGGCTTTCTCTATCTGAGCCTCACACAATACTTCGAGAGTCTGGTGATCTGAGTCAGTCGTTTGCTGCATCACCACTTGCAAAGGTGTGGGGTCTGGTTTTCCCGGAGAGAACTCTTGAGCAATAATACTGGTTCCTTTCGGGATCGACGTAACATCAACCTGATTCTGAACACCAAAGGCATTACGCATTGAACCAGCTAAACGCTTAAATTTGAGTACATCTATTTCTGCGAACGATAATAGCAGAACAAAGAAGCACATAAGGAGGGACATAAGATCCGCAAAAGTCCCCATCCATGCGGGGAGCCCGGGGACGCAATCGCAATCTTTTTCTTCTTCATCACTCATTGTCGAGTTGTTACCTCAGAGATCAAACTAAAAACATACAGGCTGCTTAAT
>NZ_LWEY01000226.1:0-1227 GCF_001634935.1 Oleiphilus sp. HI0043
ACCAAAACATTACTAATTTAACGACTAAACATTAACGCAAGAATTTTATTTATGTTAGATCCAAAACTCGTCCGCACCGAAACCAATGAAATCGCTGAAAAGCTGGCAATAAAGAAGTATAAGTTTGATACAGACTTGTTTTCATCCCTAGAAGAGTCGCGTAAGCAAATACAGTCAAAGACTGAAGAGCTTCAAAATGAACGCAACACTCGCTCAAAATCGATTGGTAAAGCCAAAGCGGCCGGAGAAGATATTGCGCCACTAATTGCCGAAATGGATACAATTGGTGCTTCTTTAGAATCTGCAAAGGCGGAATTAAGTGAAGTGCAGGATCAGTTAAACGATTTGCTTGCAGGCATGCCTAATATACCAGACTCTGAAGTGCCTGAAGGTAATTCTGAAGATGATAACGTCGAAGTATTAAAGTGGGGTGAGCCTGGAAAATTTGATTTCGAGGTTAAAGATCACGTAGCTTTAGGTGACATCAATAAACAATTAGACTTTGAAACTGCAAGTAAATTGACCGGTTCACGTTTTGTGGTGATGCGCGGACAGTTAGCCAAGCTTCATCGTGCTTTAGCGCAGTTCATGCTTGATACGCATTCAGCTGAAAATGGTTATGAAGAAGTCTACCTTCCTTACGTTGTTAATAGTGACTCATTGTTCGGAACTGGTCAGTTACCGAAGTTTGAAGAAGATTTATTTAAATTGCATGCAGACAGAGAGTTTTACTTAATCCCGACGGCAGAGGTTCCTGCAACCAATATTGTTCGCGATGAGATTATCGACTCGGCCAAGCTGCCTATCAAACTTGTTTGCCATACACCATGTTTTAGAAGTGAGGCTGGATCCTATGGTCGTGATGTGCGCGGTATGATTCGTCAGCATCAATTCGACAAGGTTGAGATGGTTCAGATCGTTAAGCCGGAAGATTCAGCCCAAGCACTAGAGGCCTTGACGGGACATGCTGAAGGTATTTTACAAAAGCTGGGTTTGCCGTACCGAAAAGTATTGTTGTGTGGTGGTGACCTGGGCTTTTCTGCTGTGAAGACCTACGATCTTGAAGTTTGGCTGCCCGGACAGAAAGCCTATCGTGAGATTTCCTCTTGCAGTAATACAAAGGATTTTCAGGCTCGTCGTATGCAGGCTCGATACCGCTCTCCTGAAATGAAAAAACCACAACTTGTTCATACTTTAAATGGTTCTGGTCTAGCGGTCGGTCGTACG
>NZ_LWEY01000227.1:0-1014 GCF_001634935.1 Oleiphilus sp. HI0043
GACAAAAAATAATAATGTTTTGAGTGAGCAGCTCATTTCGCACTTTAACTTGAAAGAAAACCCATTCGATGAGCGAATGCTAGTATTTTTTGAGGGGGCGCAGCGTCAGCATAATTTAGAAACACTGCGCCATATGTCGACCTTTGGCGATATGGTTCTCTTGCTTACTGGCGAAAAAGGTGCTGGCAAAACCACTCTACTTAATAAATTTGCAAAATCTTCAGCTGGCGAGCTGAGTATCTACGTTACAGATGCTCAGGAGCTTGCTAATAAGGAAAAGTCGAAATCTGTTATACATGACTTTGGCGAGCTTGTTGGTTTAGATTCGATAGTTGGTGAAACTACGCGTCAATCATTTTCCCGTTTATTGCAGTATTTGGAAGATGAGTTCAAGAAAGATGGTGTGAGAAAGGTTCTGGTTTTTGATAACGCAGACCTATTATCAAAAAAAGAGCTTCAATTTTACTTTTCATATTTCAGTCAGTTGCCTAAAGAAAGCGGAGTGGTAGCAATTTTTTCGGGTTTGCCAAGCTTGCTGCAGCTTGCTCGTTTGAGTCACATAGAAGGTGATGACGAGTGGTTGCATCAAATGCAGCTTAAGCCTTTAGGTGCTTCAGATATGCTGGAATATCTCCAGTTGAGATTGGAGTATGCTGGCTATACCGGCTTGTTAGAGCTGTCAGAAAGTCAGGTGCAACATTTAATTGATATGGGGAAAGGTTTGCCTGGTCGGGTGAATCGTTTGTTCAGTAGTGTCGTGTTAGAACCGGGGGCATTAAAGCTACCGGTTAAGAGCCGTAAAGGAGTGCCGAAGCAGGTTTTTTGGGGTGTTGCCGTTCTGCTTTGCTTCTCATTTTTACTCGTGTCTTATCAATATGGCTTGTTTACTGAAGGAGATAGCGAAGCAGTCGCGCACGAGCAGCCGGAGCAAGAGAATAACTCTGATGAAAATAAAGTGTCTCTCGTAGAGCAACAGAGAGAAGCAAGGTTAAGAATGCTTGATCAGGCCCTGTC
>NZ_LWEY01000228.1:0-1143 GCF_001634935.1 Oleiphilus sp. HI0043
GCTTCGAAGCCTGGAACCAAACGCTTGTATGAGTTAGTAGAAGCGTTAGTGAAAGCGTTCAAAGTCTTAGCGTGCTTAATGATACCGCCGATGTAGTATAGGCACTCATCAGATAGACCAGCATAGCCGTCACCAGCCATAACGTTAACGCCATCTTTTGCAAGAGACATGTGAACGTGCATGCCAGAACCGTTATCGCCAACTACTGGCTTAGGCATAAATGTCGCAGTCTTGCCGTAAGCGTGAGCAACGTTGTGTACACAATACTTAAGGATCTGAACTTCATCAGCCTTGTTTACTAGTGTATTAGCGCCAACACCGATTTCACACTGACCAGCAGTACCAACTTCGTGGTGGTGTACTTCGATTACTAGACCCATTGCTTCCATCGCTGCACACATTGCTGCACGAAGGTCGTGTAGAGAGTCAACTGGTGGTACTGGGAAGTAACCGCCTTTAACGCCTGGACGGTGACCAATGTTACCGCCTTCGAATTCTGCGTGGCTACCCCAAGCAGCTTCTTCAGAGTTGATTTCGTACATAGCGCCGTTCATGTCGGCTTTCCACTTAACGTCATCAAATACGAAGAATTCTGGCTCTGGACCAAACAATGCAGAGTCAGCGATACCTGTAGACTTCAAGTATTCTTCAGCACGGATCGCAACAGAGCGTGGGTCGCGCTCGTAGCCTTGCATAGTTGAAGGCTCAACGATGTTACAACGAACGATCAAAGTGCTTTCTTCTGTGAACGGGTCAAGTACTGCTGTAGCGTCTTCAGGCATAAGGATCATGTCTGATTCGTTGATGCCTTTCCAGCCAGCAATTGATGAACCGTCAAACATTTTGCCTTCTTCGAAGAAGTCTTCGTCAACTTCAGAAGATGGAATGCTTACGTGTTGTTCTTTACCGCGAGTATCTGTGAAGCGAAGGTCGACCCATGTGACTTCGTTTTCTTTGATTAGGCCGAGAGTTTTCTCTGACATTCTAATTTCTCCATTTTTGGACGTATTCGAAACAAAGGTTTGTTTCATGTTATTTCAAGTGCCGAGCACTGCACTAAATTGTCACACTCAAGTTGCGACATGCGCAGTGCCTAGCGATTTTCGCAGCAGGTGTCCGGCCTAACCAGTCTAAACAAACTTT
>NZ_LWEY01000229.1:0-787 GCF_001634935.1 Oleiphilus sp. HI0043
AGGGTGAATAGCCCCTAAATAGCCGATTTTTTTACCATTTTTTACAATCTGTGCAGTCTGCCCAGGGTGTAAAGCAGCATGTTCACCCTTCTCGAAAGCGACTGTCGGGTCAATTGAGAACAATAAATTCTCAAGATCGGCCTTCACATCAAAGAAGTCGATTGCTCTGCTTTCATTACACCAGTTTTCGTTTTGAACAGTGCCTGAGACAACGCCCGAGATCATTCTAGTTTGAACAATCTCTTCGCCTTCTTGAACAAACTTTAGACCTGTCTCAAAAAACTTAACTCGGGGCTGCTGGCGCTTCTGGTTGTAGCTTAGTGCTTTTAGCAAGCCAGGCCATAAAGACGTTCTCATCACAGCCAAATCAGCTGAGATTGGGTTTGCCAAAGCGATACCCTGCTCTTCAGGCGTCACGAGCTTTTGTGTTTCTTCGTCAACAAAGCTGTAAGTGATTGCCTCCTGATAACCTAAACTCACCAAACGATCAGCCAGGTAGTCCTGCGGGAAGATATCTTCGTCGACGGCCCGCAGCTTCATTGAGCCTAATGCAGTCGTTTTAGGTAGTTTGTTATAGCCGTAGACCCGACCAATTTCTTCAATCAGGTCTGGTTCAATGGCAATATCGAAACGATAGCTTGGCACAGCAAAGGTCCACTGCCCCTCTGCTCGATCAACAACTTCAAGCCCAAGGCGCGTTAGAATCTCTTCTATTTCAGCTGTCTCTACCTTCAAGCCTAAGAGCGACTCAACTTTAGTTTCACGCAAGGTCACAGTCGAAGACTTA
>NZ_LWEY01000230.1:0-1038 GCF_001634935.1 Oleiphilus sp. HI0043
CAGTTAAAAAACAGGTTCCCTGAGAAGACTGATATCACATTGCTTTTGGGCGAAGAGATAAATTATCAAACTCTTGTTAGTGCCATGGATTTAACTCGCTCTTATGAGACTGTTGTTGCAGCAAGTGTTGTTAATGCAGAGCTTTTCCCCGATATATCTATTGGTGACGCACCCATTTTGGATGTTGAAAGTACTGGTGGGGGGGCGACACCATGAAACTATCCAGAAGAGCGAAGAGGATGCAACGTCATTACCGACGAATGCATAAAACCGGTGGCTTAAACCTTGTGTCACTCATGGATATTTTTACCATTTTAGTTTTCTTTCTGATGGTGAACTCTTCAGATGTAAAAGTACTTCAGCAGGATAAGTCTGTTGAGTTGCCGCTGTCGGTGGCTAAGCAGCAGCCTAAGGAAAATATCGTAATTGCTGTAAGTGGCAGCAATATCCTTGTTCAGGGGCGGGTAGTATCTAGCATTAGTGAGGTTTCAGATGACGGTCTATTTCCTGGCTTAAAGTCAGAGCTNGACTATCAAGCAAGTAAAAATCAGTCTTTGCAGAATGTTCGTGATGGATACCCTGTTACTTTAATCGCAGATAAAAACGTGCCTTATAAGCTGTTAAAAAAGATTATGGCAACTTGTACTGCCGCCAGCTATACCCGGGTTTCCCTGGCTGTATCAAGAAAGCTTGAAGGTAAGGGGTAGGGATGATTTTTCCACAAGACCGCTTAAATCTACCTTGGACGAAAGAAGCTGGTGAAAGTAAACGTTTCAGCAGTATTCTGCTTACCTTGCTCATGGTCTTTTTGGTACTAGCGGTATGGATACCTAATGCATCTGTGCCTGAAAAAGATCGCAAATCACTTGAAAAGCTCCCACCGCAACTAGCAAAGTTAGTGAAGAAAAAAGAGCCACCCAAACCCAAGCCAGTCAAAAAGGAAGAGAAACCTAAAAAGGTTGAAGAAAAGCCTAAAGAAGAAAAACCTAAACCTAAAGAAAAGCCTAAGCCTAAAGAAAAGCCTAAGCCTAAAGAAAA
>NZ_LWEY01000231.1:0-1004 GCF_001634935.1 Oleiphilus sp. HI0043
CGAGATCGATGATTCCTCTGTCCGCAAGTGAGAGTACAGCGAGGGAAGCGATAGCTTTGGTAACGGACATAACGCAGCAAAGAGTATCCTCCTCCCAGAGTTGTTTTTTACCTTTATCCTTATAACCCCCCCCCCCATAAGTCGACTACCTTTTCGCCGTGATTATAGGCGGCAACGCTAGCGCCAATTTCATTCCGTTCTTTGAGGTTTACTAGAAAAGCCTCCTTCACGGCTTCATAGCCAGGGGCGCAGTAACCTGAATAGGGAATATCGTCGGTGATTGTGGCTGACACGTTGACCAATCTCTTATAGAACTGTAGGTTTATACAATGTAGTCCATGAATTGATATTTGTCATAATTATGGATATCCAACTGGCTGTCAGTCAGGCGTTAAGTGTTAACAATATCGATAATAAAAGATAAAAAGAGTTGTTTAAGAGAATTAAAGCAATGCTTCGTATGCTTGGGTTTGTGTTGGCCTTCATGAGTGGCGCGTCAACTTCCTATTCCGCGACACCTGTTGACGCCTGGTTGCTAGAGGAGGGTGGTTCGATCCCGACGAGTGGCAAAGTGACACAGTGGAAGTTTGCACACCCGGCGCCTCCTGTTTCTCATTTACCACCGGTTTGGCAGAAAGGGATTGATTGGATACAACGTAAAACCAACAACGAATTGCAAATTAAAATGTATGGCGGTGGGTCTCTCTATGGTGTCACCGGAGGCTTCAAAGCTTTACGCGCTGGCGTGGCTGATTTTGGGACGTGTTATACACTGGCCGAAGCAAAAGGTTTTGAGTTGTTTAAAACCATCCAGCTCCCCTATATAGCCCCTTCCAACCCTTACTTAACTGCACGAATTGTGAACGAGCTAATGGCTGATGGCTTGGCTGAGGAGTTCACTCGACGAGGTGTTTATCCAGCACATGTTATGCCAGTGAGACCTCTAAGCTTAATGAGCAAAACACCTATTCGTAGACCTGAAGACTTAAAAGGCAAAAAGGTGG
>NZ_LWEY01000232.1:0-847 GCF_001634935.1 Oleiphilus sp. HI0043
TCTTATTGATTCCCACTCTTCATCGGGGTGTGTGAACATTCCAGGGACATGACTTAATAACATACGGTAAACCTCTATTGATCATTATTGTTTTTTAGGAGTTACTGCGCTGTCTATTTCTTAGACAGTTTTATTATAGGCCAGTCAGGGTTCAGAAGCTTAGATCTCTTTGCACTTAAAAAACGACGTGTACTTCCCCTTTGTTCTTATGAACTCCGCTTTTGAGTGAGCGTAGGAAGGCTTACACTTTGCGAAACAGATAATCATCCATATAACTTTCACCTCGTTGAATGGAGGCGAAATGCTCGAGTTCCAGGTGCTCGTTTATATTTCTGAGTTCACCTGGCTCTAGGCAGAAGCGACGGGAAAAGCCGTTTTTCTCATGATGGGTGAGGTTAAAGGTGCTCAAAAGTAACTTTCCACCGGGGCGTAACAGTGCGATGAACAGGGGCCAATAATGAGGCGCTGGTTTAAAGTGCGTCATCACGATGTTATCAAACGTCTCTAGCTCGTTTAGTTGTTCTGGGTGATCGAGGTCTAAGGTATAAGTGCTTACTTCTAGGTTTTTCTCTTGTGCGAAGGTGTTCAGTCGATCCAGGGCGACTTCTGATATGTCGGCAGCCGATACAGTAAAGCCTTTCGCGGCTAGGAATAAGGCTGCTGCACCGTCGCCACTGGCAATATCAAGCACACTGCCGGGTAGGAGCTGGTCTAAAGCCTCCTCGATAAAAGCGGGTGCTTTCGCTTGAACCATCGGGCGCTCGCTAAAGCGCTTATTCCAGCGAGCTTGGTCTTCTTTCATGGTCTTCTCTTTCTAGTGAGTAGGCTTGCTAACAAGAATAAAAGG
>NZ_LWEY01000233.1:0-646 GCF_001634935.1 Oleiphilus sp. HI0043
ACCTCATGCGTAGCGAGACGCATGAGGGAAAGCTATTTATCTAGCCAACAATTTCTAGCAACTCGATATCGAATACCAAAGCTTGGTATGGGCCGATATCGGCGCCAGCACCTGCTTCGCCATAAGCAAGGTGATATGGAATGTATAGCTTCCACTTAGAACCCACTTTCATTTGCTGAAGTGCTTCAGTCCAACCAGCAATCACGCCACCAACAGGAAATTGAGCTGGTTCGCCACGGTCATATGAGCTATCAAACTGCTTACCGTCGATCAAGGTACCACGATAGTGAGTGCTTACAACACTTTCAGCTGTTGGTATATCACCTTCACCGGCAGTGATTACTTCGTACTGAAGACCGGACTCTAGAACCGTCACTTCATCACGCTTAGCATTCTCTGCCAAGAAAGCTTCACCTTCACCCGCAAACTTCTTAGCTTGCTCTTGCTTCTCTGCTTCAACCTGAGTCTGAATCACTTGAAACGCCGCATTAATTTCTTCGCCAGGAATCTGTGGCCCCTTGCCAGAAAATGCGTCATTGATGCCAGCAATAGCAGCTTCTAATGACAGTCCGTTAAAGACGTTAGCTAATTGTTGGCCCATTTGAAGACCAACACCATATGATGCTTTCGCCTCATTTGTGGATAA
>NZ_LWEY01000234.1:0-803 GCF_001634935.1 Oleiphilus sp. HI0043
ATAGATCCAGCCAGCAATGGCTAGATAAGGCCCGAAAGGGATCGGGATATTTTTATCCCGGCCCTTAATGATAATAAGGGAAATGCCAATCACCGCGCCTACAACAGAAGAAAGCAAAATAATAATCGGCAGGGATTGCCAGCCAAACCAGGCTCCTAAGGCTGCCAGAAGTTTAAAGTCACCATAACCCATGCCTTCCTTACCTGTTAGCAGCTTAAAGGCGTGGAATACTAGCCATAAGCTTAAGTAGCCGAATATGGCGCCCCATAGTGCGCTTGATAAGGGCACAAACGTTTCGTAGTAGTTGAGAATCAAACCACCCCACATTAGTGGTAGCGTCATGTTATCTGGCAGAAGTTGTGTGTCGGCATCGATCATCGTTAGTGCCACAAGTACCCAGGTCAGGATAAGTGCTGCAAGACCAGCATAACTTGCACCATAGATGGAAATAGCGGCAAGTGAAAGTAAAGCTGTGACAAGTTCAACTAAAGGGTAGCGGATCGAGATTTTGTTTTTGCACTGACTACAGCGCCCCTGCAAGAAGATATAGCTGATTACAGGGATATTTTCCCAAGGCTTAATCGCATGCTGACACTTTGGGCAGCTCGAGTTGGGGGTCGATAGGGTGATTTTTTCCTGTTTTGGTTCAGGCTGGTCTAAAAATGCAGCGCACTGAAGTGCCCAATCTTGCTCAAGCATTTTAGGGAGCCTAAAAATGACAACATTCAAGAAGCTGCCGACTAATAAACCGAAAATAAGTGTTGAAGCGTATAGGAACGCAGGGTTGTCATTCAGGTGTTGGA
>NZ_LWEY01000235.1:0-1449 GCF_001634935.1 Oleiphilus sp. HI0043
TCCTTCCGCTTCATGGAAAAGGCGATCGCCCTTGAGGTTGAGCGTCAGATAGATATTCTTGAAGATGGCGGCAGCATCACGCAAGAGACCCGCTTATACGATGGAGAGAAAGATATCTCCCGCTCCATGCGTAGCAAAGAAGAAGCAAACGATTACCGCTACTTCCCATGCCCTGACCTGCTTCCTGTCGAATTGTCTGACGAGTTTATTGATCAGATTAAAACTGAGATGCCAGAGCTTCCTGATGCACGAAAGGCAAGGTTCTGCGCCGAATACGGCTTATCAAGTTACGATGCAGGCTTGATCTCAGCACAGGCAGACCTTTCTCATTATTTCGAGACAGCCAGTAGCATTTCAGGTGACGCTAAGCTTTCTGCCAACTGGACAATGGGAGAGCTAAGCGCGCGACTCAACAGCGACAGCATCTCCTTAAAAGATTCTCCTATCAGTGCAGAGCAACTTGGGCAACTGGTGCTTAGAGTTAAAGACAACACTTTGTCGTCTTCAGGTGCAAAGAAAGTATTCAATACACTTTGGGAAAAATCTGGTGATGATGTTGACGCAATTATTGAATCACAAGGTCTAAAGCAGGTATCTGATACCGGTGCGCTAGAAGCATTGGTTGACGAAGTACTCGCTGGCATGGCTGATCAGATTGCACAGTATAAAGAGGCCGATGACAAAAAGCGTAAAAAGCTTATGGGCGGATTTATGGGGCCTTTAATGAAAGCCTCTAAAGGACAAGGAAACCCTAAACTGTTCAATCAGATTCTTGCCAAGAAACTTAATAGCTAGCTTTAATTTTTGACCTGAATAACAGTAGAAGTGAGAGTGCACCGCTCTCACTTTTTTATACTTTCGATACGAATCGCCAAGGTTAATTGTCAACAGTTTTTATTTTAAGACTGATACCGACTGATTAGTAATCAGGCTCATGAAACTTTCATAAAAATGCAGTATGATGCGCGAAATTTATGAAACCTTTCATTTTTATCGAAGAATAGGATATTCAATGACTATCAAAAATGCTTTCTACGCACAGTCAGGTGGCGTAACTGCCGTAATCAACGCTTCAGCTTGTGGCGTAATCGAAACAGCTCGCCAATTCCCAGACAAAATTGGTAAGGTTTACGCTGGACGTAACGGCATCATTGGAGCACTCCGTGAAGAGTTGATCGACACCAGTCTGGAAAGCATCGAAGATATCGCCGCACTAAAGCACACTCCAAGCGGTGCATTTGGTTCTTGCCGCTACAAACTGAAAAACCTTGATGAGAACAAGCGTGAATATGAACGTCTGATCGAAGTATTCAAAGCTCATGATATTGGGTACTTCTTCTATAATGGCGGCGGCGACTCTCAAGATACAGCTTATAAGGTTTCTCAACTAAGTGAAAAAATGGGTTACCCGATTACTTGTATCGGTGTGCCAAAAACCGTAGATAACGA
>NZ_LWEY01000236.1:0-1013 GCF_001634935.1 Oleiphilus sp. HI0043
ATTATCGCCAGAAATAGACACCGGCTATGTCGCAGAATACCGGTATCGCAGGCCATTGAAGACCGCTGTATCGCTCGATTGCAAGCTACTGGTCATCAACAACAGGTTGATTAGCCCAACCTTATTGAGAAACGCAAAATCTTATGGGCTTGAGGTATCATGTTGGACGGTGAATAGTATTGAAAGAATGGAAACCCTAAAAGCAATGGGCGTTCATAGTATTATCACTGATATTCCGAGCTCTGCACTGCATCACTTTAATTAGATATCGCGCTTTCAAACAACTAAGCTAGGCAAGCCAAAAACGGCTACTTACCATAAGGCTAAGAGCGGAACATAATCACCCTTAGCCTTCATCTTTAATTCAAATACGCTTCCTGAAAATCTGAAACCCCATTATCATTAGAGTCCGAATTGTCAGGTTTAGTATTTAACAGATACTCTTCGATATTTGTTAAATTATCCTTATCCAAGTCTTTGAACTTATCGCTTGGGTCACTATCATCCAAGCCGTAAAGCATCTCGAATATTCCCGGCATCCCGTCTGAATCTTGATCCGTCACACCGATAGGCATTATATCGACGAGCGAGTCATACACACTTAATAACGCAAAGTCACTCTGGCCTGCGACTTGTTGCGGCAAGACTTTCATCATTAGCTCATCTTCTGTGGCTTGCTGTATCAGATACTTTGTTGGTTCGCCATCATCTGTAGGCTTATTGTCCTCGATATAGACTGCCCGCGTTTCTTGAGAGTTAAATAAAGAACTAGGATCGTCAACGATAGCAATGAAGTGCTGGTTTTCTTCATGAAGATCATAAAACGTCGAGTATTCAGCTAAACCGTATGATTTATGCAACAAACTGCCTGCCACCGGCACCTCTAGTGAAGCCAGAGTAAGTTGATGCCCAGATCCGAAGTAGATCAATTCACCATTTTCAGATAACTGAATGGGCCCGCTAAGCGGTTTCTCTGATGATTCAAAAATAGTGGATATTTCATCAGAGGCAAT
>NZ_LWEY01000237.1:0-987 GCF_001634935.1 Oleiphilus sp. HI0043
AGTCCGGGGAAAGTCAGTGGATAACTGGCCCGGCTGCACGTTCTGACGTACAGCGTTTGCGTGCCCGAAGCTCTGCTATTATTAGTGGCATTGGTACCATTCTTCATGATGATGCAGCCCTAACGGTTAGAGCTAGTGAACTGGGTCTTGATCCTGAATGGTCCCGAGAAATTGAAAAAATTCAGCCTTTGCGTGTCATTCTTGATCGTCAGGCTCGCTTGCCTAAGACTGCTCGACTATTAGAACAGGAAACGCCTATATTGTGGTGTGTTTCAGAGGCCAGTGAGCTAAGCCAGGAAGCGCAGGAGGTGTCTCAGCTTGGTTTTGTTGATGTGCTTCGCTTGTCTTCTGCATCAAGTTCAAATGATGCGCATAGTGAGCTGCAAGAAGTGATGTCCAAATTAGCTGAGCTTCAGTGCAATGAGGTGTTACTAGAGGCTGGAGCCTTGTTAGCGGGAAGCATTATTGAACAGGGTTTGTGGGACGAACTCTTGGTTTACATGGCGCCAAAATTATTAGGAAGTAAAGCTCGACCGCTTGCTGAACTTGGTTTAGATAAAATGTCTGAGAGTATTGATCTGGACTTAAAAGACTTGAGGCTGGTTGGTCAGGACATTCGAATGATTTATATGCCGGCTGAAGTGTCAGGCTCTCGCTAGCGTAAAGGATTGGATAAGCGATGTTTACAGGAATTATTGAAGCGCTTGGTGTGATCGAGCGATCAGAATCAAAAGGGCGAGACCTTGTTTTAACTATTTCGACAGGCAATTTGGATCTGTCGGACGTAAAGCTAGGCGATAGTATTGCGGTAAATGGCGTATGCTTAACGGTAGTAACTTTGAACTCAAAAGGGTTTACTGCAGACGTATCGGCAGAGTCCTTGGTGCATACTAATCTCAAAGAGTTTCAAGCGGGTACGAAGGTTAATTTAGAGAAAGCGCTGACTTTATCGACACGTTTAGGTGGCCATTTGGTAAGTGGTCATGT
>NZ_LWEY01000238.1:0-403 GCF_001634935.1 Oleiphilus sp. HI0043
ACTTGGCGAAAGAGGTGACACGCACTGAACAGGCCTCTTGGACAGAAGCTGAGTGGTCACTAACTGACGGGTATGGCGAGCAAAGCGAAACAGAATTCCATGTTGTGGCTTATGACTTTGGTGTTAAGAATAACATTCTAAGAATGCTCGCGGAGCGTGGTTGTAAACTAACAGTTGTTCCAGCGAAAACGCCTGCTGCGGATGTACTGGCTATGTCACCTGACGGAGTGTTTCTATCTAACGGCCCGGGCGATCCAGAGCCATGTGATTATGCGATTGCAGCAATCAAAGACATACTGGAAACCAAGGTTCCGGTATTCGGCATTTGCTTAGGTCACCAGCTACTTGCGCTAGCGAGTGGCGCGAAGACTGAAAAGATGAAGTTTGGTCACCACGGTGCGAA
>NZ_LWEY01000239.1:0-827 GCF_001634935.1 Oleiphilus sp. HI0043
TGAAGACATAAAACGCATTGCAAGCACAATAATTGCGATAGAAATGCCGACAAGAAGAATTGTGAAAGGAAGCCTATTTACCATAGCTTAGAGCCCATGCTGAGAAGTCTTAAGATCAAAATCTAAACGAATCGTTTTCCCCTGAAACTCAAAGTTGACAACTAAGCGCCATACCATCTCAGCATCGACCGTACATATTGGAATCATTCCACTTAATAAAAATTCGTTAGCCAACTCAGCTTTGGAGGATAAGAAGTGTTGCCCCATATCCATATCTCGCCCTTCAACCCAAGCAACAAGGTTTGAGAGTTCTGCTCCAGCATTGTTCATTGTATGTAACTTCAACTGGAAACGTTCTAGGGCTTTAATTTCACTAGGACTTACTTGAAGTCTAAGCTCCAAGTCATTGAATAGGTGCAAACGACAGTCATCGGCACTAATATCGCAATCGGAACTAAAATTATAATCAGGCTTTTGGTGCTCGTTGGGTGCACTTTTGTCATACAAGGCAAAAAGAATTAGGCCTAAAAAAACAAGACAAACAAGCAGCGCACCCGTCACATAATCTTTCAGCTTAGCCACCCGGGGCTCCCGCAGTCGAAGAGCTATCTAAGCTACCCTCTGTCGACGCGGCTCTGTCATTTTCGAACCTTCTCAAAATCTGTTCAATTGCAACCAGTTCATCATTAATCTTTAACTTGTCATGCTTAGAGGCAAAACTAAACTCAACACCGTAATTAAATCGGCTATGGTGCTTTTCTTTATATCGAACAAGCCCTTTAAGCAAAGTCAACTCAACTTCTACATCCTCTTTTAACAACTTTAGG
>NZ_LWEY01000240.1:0-426 GCF_001634935.1 Oleiphilus sp. HI0043
GACAGACGCCTATTATCTTCTGTTTGATCCAACTTACGACCCCCATACCAATAGCACGCGTTTGCCCNATCGCTTCAATTGTCTCAAGCAATTCCTTCCAAATAACATCTAACCCAGAGTCACGACCAAAACTAAGCATGGGTAGATAACTTTCTGCTTGATTTTCTATCAGGTACAGCAAGTTGATAATAAGCCGATTGTGCTGTTCAATATTGTTGGTCACTGCTTTCTGCTGCCAACGAAACGACAGACGTTTCCAGTGAGTTGAGATACCTTCGAACAACTGATCCTCTATAATTAAGGGGTGGTCGTTCTCAATTACTCGCCACTGATTATCGACTCGTTGCTTCGCCTGCCTGACAGCATTATCTAAAGACCGATCACCATGAAGATAACCCGTCGTTAGGCCTCGATGTTGCTGAATGA
>NZ_LWEY01000241.1:0-1167 GCF_001634935.1 Oleiphilus sp. HI0043
ATGGTGGGTTTGGCAGTGTGTGACGGTTGGCTTTTCTGGGCTTATTCCAACAGTCGCTAACTCACTCAACAAGGTGTCAAAGGGTTTTAGTTTTAGGCTATTTTGTTGATCCATCGCGCGAGTCCACTCGTAGTTTAGTGCGCCGGGAATCTTGCCGCCTCTGGCTGCGTAAGCAGTTTCGCCACTATGCTCCATCGGAGAACGAGCGTCCCAGATTTGCAAATCTTGAGTGTTTACAAGCTCTTTTAGCTGCGCGAGAGTGAGGCTATGTTTACCGCTAAAAGACACTTGAATATCTGACTTTTCATTAGCCACAGGGCCGCTTTCCATGTCGAAATTTTCAGCAGCCCATGCGTGCAAGCCGCCATTCAAATAGCGGTAGTTGTTATGGCCAATTTCATCGAGTAGCCAGATAAAACGTCCTGCCCAGCCGCCACCTTCATCATCGTATACAATAACCTGACTATCGGGAGTCAGACCAATGCTTTGCATTAAATCGTTTAAATTTTCTTTACTCGGAGCAAGGCCGGGCACCGGCGGACCCGCCTGGGTTAAATTAGGGCTTACCAGTACTGCACCGGGGATATGAGCGCTTAGGTAGCGATCTTCTTTTCCAAGGTCGACGATGATCAGCTTTTCAGAGGAGTCTTCATTATTTAATAGTGCGAGTAATTGAGGCGCTTCAATTAACAGATCTGACATTTGTTAGTTCTCATTGCTTCAAATGATGATCGGCGGATCATACCAGATGACAAAGTTTGGGACTAACTATTCTTCACCCTTTGATGCTTGACGATTCGCTTGATGCTGTAAGGAAGTAGTGACTGCGCTGCATAGGTATTTGAATTGTTTATAGTGAGCGTCGGTGAGTGTTTGGTTGTCAGTGTTATCTGCGAAGAAAAGGGCAACCGGTTTTTTGCCAACAAATACCGACATTAAGAAAAACTCTTTTGAGTCGGTGGCGCCCTTGAAATTCATGGGAATCAGGTCGAGTATCTTCTTGTCACTAGAGGGTTTCACCCAAATACTGGCTGGGCGAGAGCATAATTTCTCAAAAATAGTATTCTTGATTATTTTGCTTTCAAAATCCTTAAGTTCAGGGTGATCTTGGCACCCGACTGAATAATAGTTTTTAAAGCGGCTGCGGTCTTTGCTTATCAGACCCAC
>NZ_LWEY01000242.1:0-1336 GCF_001634935.1 Oleiphilus sp. HI0043
TTATATTTCTGGGAAGAAAACTCGGACTCGTTACTTAATTGCCTTTGAACCGCTACAATGGATGTCTCATCTTCGTCGATACTTATTTTTAGCTCTTCTATTTGCGAGCGAATACGACTAATACTTGAATCCACATCACCGTCACGACCATCAAAATTCTGAGACCTGAAGTTCTTCAAGCGCTCTTCTGCCAGCAATAGTTGATCTTTATACTGCTTTACCTGGTTATCGATAAACAAAAAAGCTTCGCGACTTTCCGTACGCTGCTCATCCGTACTTGCACGAATAAAAACATCTACAACCTCATTTATCACCCTGTAAGCGTCATCAGCCGTTGAATCTGAATAGGCTACTTTAATGTAACCAGCCCCCAGACCTCTAACTTGAACTTTAGAACGCAGACTATTTATCTGCTGCCCCAGCTCCTCTGCAGATTCAAAGCTGTCGATCCCATAAACATTTTCAACCACTGTCTTTAGGATCCGAGGAGACTGGATCATATCTCGTACAACCTTCGTATGGTTCTGGACCTTAGATTGCGCAGCCTGAGTCGCTAAAAGTGGCTTTAGTATATTCTGGTTATCGGCAAAGATTGTGGCGGATGTTTCAAACTTTGAAGGCCAGAAAATCCCAGTCACCAATACTGCAAAGCTCACGACAGTGAACCCAAACAAGCATAAAAACTTTCTCTGCCACAACTCTCGAAAAATGACACCGATATAACGAATTAACAGCGCAAAATCCATATTCGTCTAGAAGCCTCTCTCTGGAACAGTAATAATGTCTTGCGGGTAAAGGGTATAATTGGAATCCAGAATTCCTTTTTCTAATATATCATTCAAATAGATCGGGTAAACTTTTGCTCCTTCAGCTGTCTGACGATACAACTTAGACCCGTCGCCATCTGCAAATACAGTTACACCACCCGCTTCTAACACCACATCTAAAACTGTAATACCTTTACGATAAGGGATCGATCTTTGTTGCTGCACCGCACCGGTTACTCGAATTCGATGAATAAAATCCGCACTCGTTGGATTGGAGACAATCACCGTTACTTTGGGGTTGCGAATATAACTATTGAGTTTATCCTCAATAATCGTTGATAATTCAGCGGTCGATACGCCATCCACTTCGATGTCACCAGCCAAAGGTACAGAGATTTTTCCATCCGGGCGCACCAGAACAGATACTGACAGGTCTGGATTTCTCCAAACATTCACTTGTACAGCATCGCCAACACCTAAGAGGTATTCTTCTACAACCCCTATACTGGTTTCAACAGGCTGCTCCTTCACAACATTCTTAGTCGAGCAGGCACTTAGAAAACCCACCA
>NZ_LWEY01000243.1:0-1168 GCF_001634935.1 Oleiphilus sp. HI0043
TATGGAAGTTAAAGCAGCGCCCTTTAAGGAAGCCTCAGATCGGCAACAATTACGGTTAAAACCTACATAGCCTTACATTAAATAACAAGACTTAACACACTAAAAATTATAGTTAACTATAATTCGCCGCGAGTTTTTAGCCCTATCAACCTGCTTCGGAGATCTGAATGATTCGTACCTTAACCAGCTCGTTAAGTGCTTCACATGTTTTTCTATGCACCACTATCGCTATCACTCTTTTTTCGCCCAATAGCTTCGCCAACCCGCTCATGAGCAAAGAACAGTACGCCGACTATAGCGTACGCTATCAATGCGCCGAGATACTGTTTCATAATGATCTACAAAAGAAAGAAGCTGAACTCATTAAAATTGAAGACCAGTACGGCTTAACCGACGATAACTTTGATGCCTTTGACGAACTCATCACCGAATACGAGCGTGACGACACTTTGCTCGATACTGTCCGAGAACGCATCACTAAAGAATGCTCAAGCTAACAAAAAGTAAGAGGGCTCTATTCAATGAGCCCTTTCCTGTCACAATTTCTAATGGTAGAAACTGTCTTTCCCAAGCACTGTATATTCCAAACATATTCCCTGAGTTACTATAAGACACCTAATCAGAGGAATACTAAATGACTAACGTAGCCGACTATTTATTACTTACCGCAGCGTTTTCCTTACTGCTGTCTCTTGCCTTGGCTTGGTTAGCCTCCTTTATCCTTTACGCTGATATAAAAGCACTTAAGCGTCTATTTCCTGCTAGCCACCAGCTTATCCGAGCGCATATTGATTACATCTTGATGTGCCTATTGCTGGTAGCCTGCTATTATTTGAATGAAAAGCTTAGCCTAGAACTACCCGGCTGGGTCATTTACACCACGTGCTTTGGAGCACTGTACAACCCTTTCGGCTTCATTGTGCTAGCTATAAAACCTCACATGGCTAAGCCTAAGTCGACTAGCGATAAAGCCCGCATTCTTCTAGGCTTCTTACCCGCGACAATTGGCTACGGTTACATTATGTGGCTTACCTTGATCACATTATTGTAAGCCCAGTAATCAAACCGCTTCTTCGAGATGGTAAGTCTGTGGTTATTAGCTATGCTAAGGGGTAGAAACAAGCTTATTCAGCTCCATTACAATACAAAGACCACAAATGAAAGCATT
>NZ_LWEY01000244.1:0-911 GCF_001634935.1 Oleiphilus sp. HI0043
ATTTGGTTTCAGTGATGTAGGTAATAAACGAACTCAAAACCAGGATGAAATCCTGGTAAAAGATTCTGATTCATTATGGCTTGTCGCTGACGGTATGGGCGGTCATGTTGATGGCGATAAAGCTAGCCAGGAGATTGTAAGGCAACTATCTGAAAAGGAACTACCAGTAAACCTTTTCTCCAAAGTAGATGCAATTAAACAAACTATACAAAATGTAAACACCGAGATATTTAGCTATGCAAAGGATAATCAACTAACGTGTGGCAGCACGGTTGTACTTCTGGCGCTTGAGAATAACAAATCTACCTTCTTATGGGCTGGGGATAGCAGGCTTTACTTATGGAGACGCGGTGAACTAACTCAATTGTCTTCAGACCACTCAATCTATAACTTATATAAAGAATCAGGTCTACCGACAGAAAACATTCAAAACAATGCAATTACTCGAGCGGTAGGTGTTGATGAGAACATTGATCTGGATATCGGTTTTCTAGACTTGGCTGTGGGCGATAGACTAATGCTGTGCTCCGACGGTCTGCACGACCCGGCTGGAGATGAAGGCATCAAGTATGCTCTATCCCTAGATACCCCGGAAAGTGCTGCGGAGAACTTAAAAAGCACCGTACTCGCGGGTGAGGCTAAAGATAACTTATCAGGTGTTTTTACTTGGCTGTAGCATTATCGATCAAAACTAGCTTCAACTAAAGCCCACACTGACACAGATTCTTGGAAACTAACATGTCAAAGACAAGCCACCTCAAAAAGGTGACATGTTACTAATTCAACTGTTGGGAAAAGGTATCTCTACATGCCACTAAACGGTATACCCGTTAATTCGGCAATCTCCTTTTTCCAAGTCGCAATATCTTGCAGAGTAAACTTACTCAAATGGTCATGGCCACACGCTCTCG
>NZ_LWEY01000245.1:0-1175 GCF_001634935.1 Oleiphilus sp. HI0043
GATCTGGCTGAAGACGTAAGCAAAGGCGGTAAGACATTTACACGTGTGATGAATGCTGACCGTGAATTCACGGGTGTTGACGGTAATACTTTCTCTTTGAAAGGTCGTTCAATGTTGTTCGTTCGTAACGTAGGTCACTTGATGACTAACCCTGCGATTCTTTTGGAAGACGGTTCTGAAATTCCTGAAGGCATCATGGACGGTGTTGTGACAGCGCTTATCGCTATTCACGACTTGAATGGCAATAGCCCATTCAAGAACTCTACAACAGGTTCTGTCAATATCGTTAAACCTAAGATGCACGGCCCAGAAGAAGTGGCTTTTGCTAACGAATTGTTTGCACGTGTTGAAGATGCACTTAACCTGCCTCGCTTCACGATGAAGATGGGTATTATGGATGAAGAGCGTCGTACCACTGTTAACTTGAAAGAATGTATCCGTGCAGCGAAAGACCGTGTTGTATTCATCAACACAGGCTTCCTTGACCGTACCGGTGATGAGCTACACACGTCAATGTGGCAGGTCCTTTTGTTGCTAAGACTCAAATGAAGCAGCAAGTTTGGATTAACGCATACGAAGATTGGAACGTTGATACAGGTTTGGAAACAGGCCTACAAGGTCGTTCACAGATTGGTAAAGGCATGTGGCCGATTCCTGATGAAATGGGCATGATGATGGAGCAGAAAGTGGGCCATCCTAAAGCGGGTGCTAACACGGCTTGGGTTCCTTCTCCTACTGCTGCAGCACTTCACGCAATTCACTATCATCAGATTGATGTATTTGCGGTTCAAAACGAACTTAAGACTCGCGAGCATGCAAACGTAGATGACATCTTAAGCGTTCCACTAATGTCTGCAGATGAAGTTAAGGCGCTAACGCCTGAATTCATTCAGAACGAAATCGACAACAACTGTCAGGGTATCCTGGGTTATGTTGTACGTTGGGTTGATCAGGGTGTTGGTTGTTCTAAAGTTCCAGATATCAACAACGTTGGTTTGATGGAAGATCGTGCAACATTGCGTATTTCTTCTCAGCACGTGGCGAACTGGTTGGAGCACGGTGTTTGTACCAAAGAACAGGTTGAAGAAAGCTTGAAGCGTATGGCAGCGATTGTTGACGGCCATAATGCGGGTGATTCTGAATACATCGCCATGGCACCGTCTTTTGACGGCATT
>NZ_LWEY01000246.1:0-697 GCF_001634935.1 Oleiphilus sp. HI0043
TAGGTAGTACGACACGCCAGAGTGTTTCAGCTTTGGTTGCGCCCAAGGCCAGGCTACCTTCACGAATGGATCTTGGAATACGTGATAAGCCTTCTTCAGTCGCTACAATAACCACTGGCAATGTCAGGATCGCTAGCGTGACTGAAGCCCATAACAAACCACCGGTACCTAGCGTCGGCGCGGGTAATGCCTCAGGGAAGAAGGCCTGATCAATACCTGAGCCCAGGAAGTAAATAAAGAAGCCCAGGCCAAATACACCGTATACGATAGAGGGAACACCGGCGAGGTTGTTAACCGCGATTCGGATAATTCGGGTAATTGCACCCTGGTGTGCATATTCACGCAAGTAAACAGCGGCGATAACGCCTAGTGGTGTCACCATGATAGACATGACGATTACCATCAAAACCGTACCGTAAATAGCGGGGAAGATACCGCCTTCTGTGTTGGCTTCACGCGGGTCATCGCTAACAAACTCAACTAGCTTCTCAATATAGAAGGAGATCTTCTCAGCCAGCGACATTTTGTTAGGCTGGAATGCGCGAACAACGTGGGCTATCTCGATTTCTCGCTCTTGGCCATCCGCTGTTGTTGCGACGAGACTGTCACGATTGATTTGCGTGTATAAATCACTCAGGCGTGATTGCAGCCCTTTGTATTGATTATCGAGCGCTGCGCGTTCTTCTTTAAGCGCTAA
>NZ_LWEY01000247.1:0-990 GCF_001634935.1 Oleiphilus sp. HI0043
TGTACCGTAAGCTAAGGCTGCAACCGCTTGAGCACCCCCAATAGTGAAGACACGGTCGACGCCGGAAAGCGCCGCAGCTGCCAATACAAGCTCGTTAACTTCACCCTTAGGTGTTGGCACCACCATGATGACCTCAGGCACACCTGCTACCTTTGCAGGAATAGCATTCATCAAAACAGACGAAGGATAAGCCGCTTTACCACCTGGCACATACAAACCTGCCTTATCAAGTGGTACTACTCGCTGGCCAAGGCGCGTGCCATCCACTTCAGTAAAGTCCCAAGAACCCTGATTCTGTTTTTCGTGATAGCCTTTTACCCGCTGTGCAGAGATCTCCAAAGCCTGCTTTTGATCGGTAGGTAGGCTTTGAAGCGCTTCCATTAAGCGTGCCTTTGGAATCTCTAGCTCAGAGGCACTTCCAACACTCAAACCATCAAACTTAGAAGTGTATTTAACCAAGGCATCGTCGCCAGTAGATTTAACGTCATCCAGAATCGTTTTGACCGTCGCATGAACGTCATGATCAAGCTGATCATCCCATGCAACCAATTGCTTTACAGCAGCTTCAAAATTATCATCAGTACTGGATAAACGTTTAATATCTACCATTGAGATTTTCCTGTGTTAATAGTCATAACTCACCGAAGGTCAGCTTTGATAGCTTTATTTAACGGCTTTCTTCATTTTTTCAATAATTGGTTGAATTTGTGCGTGCTTCATTTTCATTGACGCACGATTCACAACAAGACGAGTTGTAATATCAGGGTGAATCATTTCCCTTGGCTCTAAGCCATTTGCTTTTAGGGTATTTCCGGTATCGACGATATCGACAATTTCATCAGCTAAATCTAATAGGGGCGCCAACTCCATCGCCCCATACAGCTTGATGATGTCAGTCTGAATACCTTGCTGCGAATAGAATGCTTTAGCCAGGTTTACAAACTTAGTGGCAACACGAATTCTTCCCTTAGGGCTAACACTACCTTTTTT
>NZ_LWEY01000248.1:0-580 GCF_001634935.1 Oleiphilus sp. HI0043
TGGTTTATTTTTATCTCATGCCACGATTAATAGACATCATGGAAAAATAAGCGTTGAAAGAGCAGATAAGTCGGGCACTCGCATTCATATTTCCCTGTCACTTGTAAGCTCACACCCAGCCGAAGAGCAGAAAATAAAATGACTAAGAGTATCCTTATCCTAGATGACGACCAAACCTTTTCTACGACACTTGCCCGGTCATTTAAACGACGAGGCTACAATAGCTTCGCCGCAAACAGTATTGAAGAAGCCAAAGGCATATTAACGGATACGAGCATAAATTTTGCTGTGGTTGACCTAAAGATCGATCAGGAAAGTGGTTTGCAGTTTCTGTCGATTCTAAAAGAACACTCACCTCAAACCAAGGCACTGATTCTGACAGGTTATTCCAGCATTAGCACAACGGTTGAAGCGATGAAGCTGGGTTCAGTGAATTACCTATGCAAACCTGTGACCACCGATGTCATTATCAAAGCCCTACAGGAAGAGGACGCAAACCCAGATATTCCCCTAGATACTAGCCCGCCATCAGTGGGACGCCTGGAGTGGGAACATATCCAACGCGTGCTTAATGAGCATG
>NZ_LWEY01000249.1:0-1065 GCF_001634935.1 Oleiphilus sp. HI0043
AGGCAATTACTTCGGCCCGAATGAAGCCTTTTTCGAAGTCTGTGTGAATCACTGCAGCGGCTTTAGGGGCAGGGTCGCCTTGCTTCATTGTCCAGGCGCGAACTTCTTTTACACCTGCAGTGAAGTAGGTTTGTAGACCAAGTAGCTCGTAGCCAGCTCTAATGACACGATCAAGGCCTGGCTCTTCCATGCCAAGGTCTGCTAAAAATTCATCGCGTTCTTCGTCATCCAGCTCAGCAATTTCTGCTTCTAGCTTATTACAGATCACGACGACTACAGCGTTTTCTTCTGCTGCGATTTCACGAACTTTATCTAGGTGAGGGTTGTCTTCAAAACCGTCTTCATCAACGTTGGCAATATACATTGTAGGCTTGATTGTAAGCAGGCAAAGCTCTTTGATAATTGCTAGTTCATCATCATTCAAACCAAGGCCGCGAACCGCTTTTGCTTCGTTCAAGTGAGGGAGTAGTTTATCCTCAAGTAGGCTCAGAGCATTCTTCGCATCTTTATCACCGCTCTTGGCTGTTCTGGTGAAACGCTTGATAGCCTTTTCTACGGTATCAAGGTCAGATAAAGCAAGCTCGGTATTAATTACATCAACGTCGGCTTGAGGGTTCACCTTGGCAGAAACGTGAACAACGTTTTCATCTTCGAAGCAGCGTACAACGTGAGCGATAGCGTCTGTTTCTCTAATATTAGCCAGGAACTGGTTACCGAGGCCTTCGCCTTTAGATGCGCCTTCTACTAGACCGGCAATATCAACAAACTCCATTGTAGTTTGGATAACCTTCGCTGGGCTGACAATGGCTGCAAGCTTGTCTAGGCGAGGGTCTGGCATGCCAACAACACCAGCGTTAGGTTCGATAGTACAGAAAGGAAAGTTTTCTGCGCCGATACCTGCTTTGGTAAGTGCGTTGAATAAGGTTGATTTGCCGACGTTAGGAAGGCCGACGATGCCGCAGTTAAAACCCATAATCTGAATCCCAGGCTGTAAAGTATAATTAGAAAAATTGGGCGCAAGTATACAGTAGGGTAGCGGGACAGTTAAGTATAAAAGATGAGCGC
>NZ_LWEY01000250.1:0-951 GCF_001634935.1 Oleiphilus sp. HI0043
AATCTACGGGTGCATTTCCCCAGCTTTGCATCAATAGCTTACGCGCTGTTGAATAGTCATTCTTGGATAGCGCAATATCACCGCGCAATATGTTCACAACAGGGTGGCTATCATTAATAGCCTCTATTTGACCAAGTACTTTCTCAGCCTCATTAACACGTCCAGCCTTCAGCTCAAGATCAACTAAAAAAGACAATAAGCGCATATTATCCGGTTCACTCGTTAGAACCTCAGCGACTTTGGTACGCGCCGTAGCGAAATCGCTCTTACGCATTGCAATTAAGGCTTCAACATACTTAATTCCATCACCTAAACGCTTGGTTTTTCCATCTTCTCCGTGAGCCGCTTTCGCTTTTTCAAGATACGCTTTAGCATCCGATACATTCTGCTGTGAGATCGACTCCTGAATCAGTACATAATATGGCGCTAGCTGAGCATTACTATTTGCGAAGAACTCTAATTTACTACGTCCTTCGGCACCTTGATCTTCGATAAGATAAACAGATAGCAAACCTTTATAACCCAACTCACTTTCGGGGAACACCCGAATAATTTCATTAAACGTTTGCTTTGCTGAATCGCCTTTACTTAAAGATATCTCAGCTTTTCCTTTCGCAAACAAGGNANNTAGATANNCTTCACCTTCCTTGTTTACCTCTGCAGCCATAGTAAAACGTTTTAACGCTGTGGATATATTCCTTTGATTCAGCGAGAAGTAACCGGCTACTAAATTGGTCGCATAATCTCTTGGTTTAGCTTTCAACGCACTGGCGATAAATTCTTCAGCTTTCTTCGCTCCGTCATGACGCAAGTGGAAACTTACAATGCTTCTTAACAGTTGAAGATCTGAACTATCTAGCTTGTATGATTGATCTAGCTGTTGCCATTCTTTACCTTTATTCGCTCCTGGGCCACTACGGTAGTAATCTGCCAAAGCAAGGCGAACCCGAA
>NZ_LWEY01000251.1:0-784 GCF_001634935.1 Oleiphilus sp. HI0043
ATAAACTTTAAATAAAAATGAGAATATGGATTGAATAATCTTGCCTAAACAATTACAATCTCGCTCCAATTTTTTTTCACCCTATTTATTGTGAGTACTGGAAATGAAAAGAACATTCCAACCTAGCGTACTTAAGCGTAAGCGTACACATGGCTTCAGAGCACGTATGGCAACTAAAAGTGGTCGTCAGATTTTGAACCGACGTCGTGCTAAAGGCCGTAAAGAACTAAGTGCATAAAACTTGTACTCCAGTTTTAAGTTTCCTAAATCAACTCGGCTACTAAAATCGAGTGATTATAGTGATGTTTTTGAGTCTGTTGATATACGAGTTTCCAGTAAACATTATTTGATGTTGACTAGAAGCCTGAATAACTCAGATAGCAGACTCGGAATAATCGTTGCTAAAAAGAACGTAAAACTCGCTGTACAACGGAACCGAATTAAACGCTTATTACGAGAATCGTTTCGGACTAAGCGTAGTTCGCTTCCAAACCTTGATATTATTGTTCTTGCAAAGAAAGGTGCTGATTTATCTAGCAGCAAAGAATGCACTCAAGAACTAGACTATCTGTGGCGTAAGTTAGTTCGTAAAACATCTCAAAATAAGTCTGATAAGAAGACTAAGTCAGCTCGGACTTCGTAACTACTGACTGCTGAAAAGTGTTAGTAAGGACATAATTTTGCTGAGAACCATGATGAGAAAAGTTATCATTGGTCTAATTCGCGCTTATCAACTCTGTATTAGTCCTATACTCGGCCCTTCTTGTCGATATTATCCAACATG
>NZ_LWEY01000252.1:0-1105 GCF_001634935.1 Oleiphilus sp. HI0043
AGGTGCTGGCAAGGGTACTACCCAGTAGTAGGTATTGGGGGGTAAGTAAAGGGTGAAGAAATGCCTACTCCCTTGAGTCGATTGTTCTTGTTTATAGGCTTGCGCATGATGAACGTGACTTAGCATTATTTATAACATTGGGAGAAATTCTATGTCGGATATTCAAAAATGGGATCCGGAGGACGAGCAGTTCTGGGAATCCACCGGTAAGAAAATAGCCAACCGAAATTTGTGGATTTCTATCCCGAGTTTGCTTTGCGGCTTCGCGGTTTGGTTGTATTGGGGCATCATCACGGTTCAAATGTTGAACTTGGGCTTCCCCTATGAAAAATCACAACTATTTACTTTAATGGCGATTGCCGGTTTGACGGGTGCAACGCTACGAATACCCAGCACCTTCTTTATCCGTTTGGCGGGTGGCCGAAATACAATCTTCTTTACCACAGCATTACTCATGCTACCTGCAGCCGGTACAGGTATCGCGCTGTCTAACCCTGAAACACCTTTCTGGGTTTTCCAGGCACTAGCGCTTCTATCTGGCTTTGGTGGTGGTAACTTCTCATCTTCAATGTCAAACATCAGTTTCTTCTTTCCTAAGAAGCAGCAGGGCTTGGCGCTAGGTTTGAATGCGGGTCTGGGTAACTTTGGTGTTACTACGATGCAGATTCTGGTTCCATTGGCGATGACTGTTGGCATGTTCGGCGCACTAGGCGGCGAGTCAATGACGCTAGTTAATACTTCAGGTACCTTGATCGGTAAGATTCCTGCAGGTACTGAAGCATGGATTCAAAATGCAGGCTTCGTGTGGTTGCTCTTCCTGATTCCTCTCGCACTTGCTGGCTGGTTCGGTATGAATAACTTGCGTGAAGACCACATTTCGCCAAGTATTCCTGGCCCTGTTGGTTCTTTCGGCTTAATTTCAATGATGTTGCTGGTTGGCTTTGCTTGTGCAATCTTCGGCCTATGGTTGATGCTTCCTGAGAAAGTGGGTGGTTCAGGTTTTGGTGTAAGTAAGTGGATCGTATTACCTATTGTTATCGCAGCGACAGTATTTGCTTTGAAAGCGATTCCAGGTCAGATCGGTGAGAGCTTAACGCGTCAGTAC
>NZ_LWEY01000253.1:0-716 GCF_001634935.1 Oleiphilus sp. HI0043
CGCATTTTCCTGGCTACATTTCATACAAACACTACAATTAGATAGTATTAGACCCCGGTCTATAGGCAGACCTATTGCCGCCTACATTCTATTTCTTTTTTATTATGACGATCACCCTTAGTACCTGTTGCTAATACGATGAGGTACGTAGTTAAGGAGAAAGCTCATGACAGTTCGTTCCGGTGAAGGTGATAAAAGCTGGTTCCGCAGCAATCGTTTTACTCATGTTAATGATTCCTGGTTTTTCACGACGCGAGAAATGACCGAGGAAGGCCCCTTCCACTCTCGACAAGAAGCAGAAAGTGCTTTGGTGTTATACATCAGGCACGTAAATGATTCGTTTTTCAAAAATAGTGGCTAGCGTTACATTGATCTAACTTTCAAACTGGGATAATTGCGCCATTGCCTGTTTTGATACTGCATTTTGAAAGGTACTAGACCAGCCTAACAAGTATGCAGGAAGCCCGATCGCCTGACGAGACCAACGCCAAAAGTTGAAGTCATCGTGATGCTGGTAAATCAATCCATCTTTAAAGGTAATGTTTGCCTTAATCTTATTATTTACCTTTCGACCCGTTTTAGAAAACAAGTAATTTGCTTCCCAGTTCACTTCACCTTGTGTGTCGTTCACCTTAGCCACATTAAAACTAAGGTCGAAGTCTTTTGCGCGCGTGCAGAGCATTTTCCACATAAGCCCTACTTCTGCTCCCGATAAG
>NZ_LWEY01000254.1:0-659 GCF_001634935.1 Oleiphilus sp. HI0043
CAGTTTTACTAAACGTTCCTAACTGAACCATCCAAATATTTTTAAAAACGGGCAAATGCGACACTTTTGGCTTGGAAGCCAGTGGACGTTTAGAGGCTGCTACGACAGGCTTAACTTCTTTGGGCTTAGGGGATTTTTTGACAGCTGCTGGGCTGGAAGGACTCTTTACCTGGACATCATCCGAAGGTTTTGACGCCTCATCGCTTAGGGCGCCAAGCTCAATTTTCTTAATAGCTTTCTCAGAGGGGCTTGGCTTAAGCAACTCATCACCCTCTACAACTTTACCCGTGTCGCTATCGACCGAGAGCACTTTGAACTGAGGTTGAACCGGCTTACCGATCTCTATTGTTTTATAGTCAGGTTTGGGTGGCACCGGTACTAAAAGACTTCGTCCTTCGTTATGAGGCTTATCAAAAATCATTGGCAGAAATATAATCGCCAAAGACAAGATAACGAACGCTCCGACCAAGCGTTGCTTTAAACTATCAACTGATTCACTCATAACTATCCATAAACTTTTTTGCGGCTTCGACAGTAAAGAACGAGCCAAACACTAACACAAGCGACTCTTTACCAGTAGTCATAGCCGATATTTCCTTCTCTTTTTGCTCTAGGCTAAACGCAAGTGCTTGATCTATCGTCTCGAAGCTAAGAACCTT
>NZ_LWEY01000255.1:0-1162 GCF_001634935.1 Oleiphilus sp. HI0043
AAGATTTGCAGAGGGCTTATTGATCACCCCCTACGCGAGTGCTTGTATTGATATCTCGGATGGTTTGCTAGCTGATGCAGGGCATATTGCTGAGTCTTCTTCATGTGGCCTAAGGATTGACCTGGACGCCTTGCCCTTGTCGAAAGAATTGCGTGAATTTTCTAAAGATAGAGCTGCGCTACTGGCACTGACTGCAGGAGATGACTACGAGTTACTTTTTACGATCCCTGAGGAAGGTTGGCAGGTATTGGAGTCGAAGGCTGAGGCGAGTGCTTTCACTAGAATAGGGCGGGTTGAGCCCAAGAGTTTTGGTGTTAAGGTCTTTTCTGGTGAGCAGGAAGTCGAAATAGAGAGAAAGGGGTTTCAGCATTTTGAGTAAGTTACCGCAAGGTTTTTTAAAGAATCCGGCACACTTTGCTGCTTTTGGTTTTGGTAGTGGTTGTGCACCGAAGGCACCCGGGACAGCAGGAACATTAATGGCGATTGTTCCTTATTTATGGCTGCAGCATTTAGCCTTAGAGTGGTACTTGGTGGTTATTGTGCTGAGCTTTGTTGTTGGCTGTTGGCTGTGTGCTAAAGCTTCCAAAGCCTTGGGTGTTCATGATCATGGCGGAATTGTTTGGGACGAGTTTGTTGGCTATTGGATAGCAATGATAGGCGCGCCGAAAGGCTGGTTGCCTATTGTACTAGGCTTCATTCTGTTTCGGGTTTTTGACATTTGGAAACCGCAGCCGATTAAATATCTGGATCAGCATATCCATGGTGGTAGCGGTATCATGATTGATGATGTGATTGCTGGCCTTTTTGCTCTAGTGATTCTGCAAGTTCTCTATTTTAGCTTACCGGGCTTGTTCTGAACTTCGATTTCTAGCGCATTATTTCTTAATGCGCTAGTTCACTTTGCAGAATGCTTTAATGGGCTGTTTCTTTGGTATAGGGAGTTGGCAGTTTGTTGATGATTTTTAAAAAGCTTTGCAGGCTATCCCGGGCTCTTTCTTTATTTGCATAAGGCCCGCTATCGAAGCCTTCACGAGTAGAAAAGTACCACTTATTACCAACACTGAAAAAGCGACTGCTGCGAAAAGGTATTTCCCCTTGTTCGCCTGTGCGGTGTGAAAGATCGGCTTGTTCATTCATTGGTGTATCCTCCAATTAATACTTG
>NZ_LWEY01000256.1:0-786 GCF_001634935.1 Oleiphilus sp. HI0043
GCTTCCTGAAAGCGCGGTTACTACATCACCACTTACCGGTGTATGCGGGAGATAATACGATGTATCTTCAGAAGCCCCCATTCGATATCTGATGATTCTATCCCAGCCTTTACCGGAAAACGTTACGACATTTTGACTCCCTGCACTTATATCATCCCAGCTGCCATTGCGAACTTGGTCGATAGAGGCCTGCCCCGCCATCCACGCGGAATAGCACTTCCTGTCAGAAGGATCATCATTATCAATTACGCCATCAGTTAATCTATGACAACTCCTATCAAGTGGAAAATGATCAAACATCTCTTTCGAGCTTTCCGTGACGTACCGATCAGGTACGCCGTCTGCATCACTATCTATCTTTGACGGGTCTGATATATATGAAAGTTGAACGCAATATTCACTGTTTCCTATGTTACTAAGTCGATATTCATCAGCATTACAAGAGGCTGTGCTCTCAATTAATCTCGGAGGGTTTGCGGAATCATAAATAACTTCATAACGAGATTCGGTGTCATTATTTTGATTGCCATCAAACAAGCCATCTCCATCTGTATCGTTCTTAGCAGGATTACTTTGGGTAAGCAGCACTTCAATACCATCCGGCAATCCATCAAAATCAGTATCTGCAACAATAACTGAAGAATCTTCATTATTTTGATCTAAGTCGTTGACATACAGATCATCATCTATGTCTTCATCGCCATCACTAAGGCCATCCCCATCGGTATCAGCCCTTAAAGGGTCAGATACTTTAAAGTTTTCTTCGTTGGATTCCAGCTCCTGGTA
>NZ_LWEY01000257.1:0-852 GCF_001634935.1 Oleiphilus sp. HI0043
GAGCCTACAGAAAAAACTGTAGATGCACTAATGAAACTTGACCTGGCAGCTGGCGTAGACGTTCAGATTAGTCTTGGTTAAGTTTTTCCAACTTTTCTAAAAAGTTGGTGCCGTTCAAGTTAGATCGAGCGGTAAAGTGTAACTACCTAATTTATAGGGCCATAGAGGGTGAAAGCCCCGTACACTTAAGAGGTGAAAAATGGCGATTGGTTTAGTCGGCCGTAAGGCTGGGATGACTCGAGTTTTTACAGACGAAGGTGCATCCATTCCGGTAACGGTTATCGAGGTTGAAGATAACCGTATCACACAGGTGAGAACAGACGATGTTGATGGTTACCGTGCAATTCAGGTAACTGTTGGTGAGCGTCGCGCTTCTCGCGTATCTAAAGCTGCAGCTGGACATTTTGCGAAAGCAGGTGTTGAAGCGGGTCGTGGTCTTTGGGAATTCCGTTTGGCGGAAGGCGAAGGCGAAGATCTTAAAGCAGGTGACGCACTTAATGCGACAGTCTTCGAAGTTGGTCAGATTATTGATGTAACTGGTCAGTCTAAAGGTAAAGGTTTCCAGGGCGGTATTAAGCGTTGGAACTTTGGCATGCAAGATGCGACGCATGGTAACTCGTTGTCACACAGATCAAACGGTTCAATTGGTCAGTGTCAGACGCCAGGTCGTGTTTTTAAAGGCAAGAAGATGTCAGGTCACATGGGTGCTGAACAAGTTACTGTTCAGAGCTTAGAAGTCGTTCGTGTAGACGCAGAACGTAACCTTTTATTGATTAAAGGTTCTGTTCCTGGTGCTACTGGCGCGGACATCATTGTCAAGCCAGCACAGAAGGCATAGGGGGCGTCATGGAA
>NZ_LWEY01000258.1:0-1300 GCF_001634935.1 Oleiphilus sp. HI0043
TGAGGAAGTAAGCTTGTGCGTGAACCAAGCAGCCCATCCGTTGACGACTGCTGTAAGCGGTGCTTGTGCTGCAGCGTTTCATAGCGAAGTCGGAAGGCTCTATTTCGGTCATAGTGGCCGCTAACCAGGCGCTGAAGTGGTGAGGTAAATTGGATAAAACAGTTAAGTTCAACTTCACTCAGTTCTTCGTGTTGAGAGCTTTCTTTATTTTCAACAATGTAAGTAATAATGTCTGCGCTTTGGTCGAGGTCGAGAACCAGGTAATCGATATCTTCATGGCTGGTGATCGTGTCGCCAGCCTTATACACTACACGGCTGATAGGCGCGTTGACGCTGGCGTAGGTGCGAGTTTCCCCGGCTGCCGGAAATGTGATCGTCACTCGGCGGTTTTCAAACTCGCTGATGATTCCTAATCCTAATTTGGGTTCGGTCTGGCTGACCCAGCGTTGGCCTATGATATACGACATTTTGGCGTCTCTTTACAGTATTCAATAAGGGAACAAATATGGCGCGAATACTAACAAGAAAAGCCTGTTGATAACACAGATGAAGGTGAATGGAGGAATAATTTGAGTATCTATAGAACGCCAGAAAGGGAAGAGTATTACTTTCACGAGGGCTGCTATATCTTGGAGATGTTAAATACTGACGATGATCCCGCACTTTCGATTGCGCGAGCTAGAGTTGAACCGGGTAAAACAACGCGCTGGCATGCCTTAACAGAAGTCAGTGAGCGCTATGTGATTCAGCAGGGTTCAGGCAAGGTTTATGTTGGAGATCTGGAACAGCAGGTTAGCGCTGGGGATGTAGTACTGATCCCGCAAGGCATTAGGCAGAAGATATATAACGACGGGGAGGGTGACTTGGTGTTTTTAGCTGTGTGTACGCCACGCTTTATGCCTGCGTGTTATGAGGACTTAGACGTATAAGTTGTATCGGCTCAACCCCGACCTTACAGTTTGAAATACCGAGCGTGACATTACCAAATAACATGGCAAAGGCGTATTAGGTCCGCAAAGTTGCCATTCGGCTTTGATCATAAAGCTTGAATATTTAGGCCACAAGCCACCAAAGCAGTACCTTTGGGAAAGTGAAAGATGCAAACATTCGTTTTAGAAGTAACTATCCGATATTCTGTCACTCTTCAGCCTTATTTGTATCAGGTTAATACAGTCAATTTTAGCTTTGAGACATTAACGAAGAAGAGATGAAGTGAATGCCGTTGAAAACACTGAAATTTATCGCCAAGAGTACACAACCATAGTTATCGCTTTAGTTATATTAAGGCCAGATGAGTGTC
>NZ_LWEY01000259.1:0-666 GCF_001634935.1 Oleiphilus sp. HI0043
ATTCCGATGGAATATGCTTATAAGGTGAATGTGACCCGTGACCCTTTAATTATATGGTCGGGCTTTCTTGTCTCGGCACCTGTGATAAGTTTGTTCGGTTAGTAGTCAGTGATCATAAAAGGATTTAAGTGATGACATGGAATTCGACCCGCTTGCAATTAGACAAAGCCTTCTTGTTTGTTAGTGATGATTCTTTAGCATGTTCTTCTGCGCGACGTGTAGCTAAATTTAAAGGCCTGCGTATACAAAGTGCAAACTCTATTCAATCAGCTATTTCCTTTTTGGAACATAAACCCGCTGATTATTTTCTGGTTGTGATGGATGAGGAGAGCGCCAGCTTTTCGGCATATTCATTTTTAAACGAAGCTGATCAGCGTTGGCCTCATATCAAGGTTGTTTCGACTAGTAGCTTTATCGATAGCGGTGAACTCTTATCAAAGACTCCAAAAAATCTGGAGCTGGATGCTGTGTTGAGCTGCTTATTGAGTAAAGCCTGTGAGGAGCTTTTGAGTGAGAATAGCTGTATTCAGCAGGTTATAGATGACCGCTTGGCTGTTCTGAAAAAGGGGATTGAAAAAGCGCAATTAAGCAAACAGCATCGAGAACAATTGGTGTTATTTCCAGCAGAGTATTTGGCTGTATGTGAGCGAGGTTGGCTGCACTCCA
>NZ_LWEY01000260.1:0-1034 GCF_001634935.1 Oleiphilus sp. HI0043
GCGGAGCCTGAACGACATAGAAAGAACAATGATTGCAGGCACTAAAACTGTCACTGCTGCAGCGGCATACAAACCCCAAACGCCATTATAGGAATTTATTGCGTAATAAATGCCGAATAATATGGATGCAAAAATTCGCCCTTTTAGAATCTGTTCAGGCTTTGCCAAATATTGAAAGGCGCTGTCGTCAAGCTGAGTATTGCCATAAAAATAGCGGTGTGTTCTAACTTTCGCCCAGGCCGAATAAATGCCCAGCGTAACGATGGTGAGAGCTATATTGACGATCCAAATGCCAAAGAATTCGAGTGCTTTGCCGCTGAATCTAAAAGGCTGTTCAGTATAGGGTTTTACTTCTAAGTCCATTTAATGGGAGTTCCTTCAATTTGATGCGCTTAAAAACTAGCGGCAGTCTAACATAATTAGAAGGAGAGGCTGCGGTCAGAGTAAATTTACTCTAGACCGAACGGCACTTACTTAAGCATATGTTCCATCTAAACAAATGATTATCTATAGGGTGCAATTCAGATTAAATAGGAGCCATTCATTTAAGAACCCTTTTTTGATTATCTCCGTACAGGCCATCGGCCGCTCTGTGTCCTCTGTGGTGGATTCGTTTTTGGGTTTTTGATCTTCAAGACTAAGGCCCTTAACCACAGAGGACACAGAGCGCTTTGCTGCACAGAGGAGTAATGTTTCTCTAGGCTTCCACTGTAAAAAAGTGAAATTCAGTTTAAGTAAGTGCCATTCTACTTTCTAATTATTCTAGCTCTGACATATCGTCTCAATATCACAAGTGATCACCGATACATGCTTATAGCCGATTCTCATCAGCTGCTCTGCAGATAAAGTGGCGCGTGCACCGGTTGCGCAGTGGATATAGAGCGGTGTTTCTTCATGTGGGTGGAGTTCTGATACCTTCATTTCCAAGACACCACGTGGAATGTTGAGGGCGTTCGGTGTCGGGTTTTGTGCCACTTCCATGGGTTCTCTTACGTCAATCAAAATACCACCATTATTGCTCATTTCCAGCTTGG
>NZ_LWEY01000261.1:0-791 GCF_001634935.1 Oleiphilus sp. HI0043
TTTAAGATTTTTTGTTGGAAGGTTGTAGGTACAACTGTTTGGTGTTTTGTCTTTTTATTAATATGTGAAGAGATTGAATGCCGCCGATAAGGAAATCGTTGTGTCTAGTCATGCTTCAAATGAGGCTGGAAAGTCTTCATCCGTTGATACGGGCTTAGCTTGCCTGGTATCAATAGCACGTTATCACCAAGTCGCTGCAGATCCAGAGCAGATTCGTCATTACTTTGGTACTAATGAACCTTCATCCGAAGCTAAAAACTCGGCCTCTTGTCTGAATGATAAAGATATCGTTCGTGCTGCTAGACACCTAAAACTTAAAGCCTCACTAACAAAAGCAGACATCGCTAAGTTAGAAAAGATGGCCTTACCTGCGATAGGCCTGAGTAAAAATGGTGAGTACTTTATTCTTGCCAAAGTCGCAGATGAAAAGGTTCTTGTTCAAGTGCCTGGTTCTGAAAAACCACAAGTCTTCACTCTTAGTGAATTCGAAGATTATTGGAATGGCAGAATTATTCTAATTACTCGACGTTCACTCCTGCCAGGTATGAACGGTAAATTTGATATTTCCTGGTTTATCCCCGCTATTATCAAGTACAAAAAGATCTTGATGCAGGTCTTGGTTGCCTCCTTCTTTATTCAGTTATTTGCNCTAATTACGCCGTTGTTCTTTCAGGTGATTATCGACAAAGTACTCGTCCATCAGGGCTTAACTACGCTCGATGTATTGTGCTTCGGTTTAATCGTCGTTTCCTTATTCGATGTGATTTTGAATGGCCTTCGAACCTACGTCT
>NZ_LWEY01000262.1:0-568 GCF_001634935.1 Oleiphilus sp. HI0043
TGTAAGGGCGTGTTGGGTTGGTAGATGAAGGCAATACATTCGGGTAAGCACAAGCACGAATGATATCAGGTGCGTGACCACCACCGGCACCCTCAGTGTGATACGTGTGGATCACGCGGTCTTTAAACGCACCAATGGTATCATCGACGAAGCCTGATTCATTCAAGGTGTCGGTATGGATTGCAACCTGAACATCATATTCTTCTGCTACGGATAAACAGCAATCAATGGAAGCTGGCGTGGTTCCCCAATCTTCGTGGAGCTTCAAGCCGCAAGCGCCTGCATCGAGCTGTTCTCTTAGGGCTTCAGGTAAACTTGCATTCCCTTTACCCAAGAAGCCAAAGTTCATGGGCATTTGGTCGGTGGATTGCATCATCTTACCGATGTACCACGGTCCAGAGGTACAAGTTGTGGCGTTAGTACCGGTTGACGGGCCGGTGCCGCCACCAATCATTGTGGTCACGCCTGACATTAAGGCTTCTTCAACTTGCTGTGGACAAATAAAGTGAATATGAGCATCAATGCCGCCAGCAGTAAGGATAGAGCCTTCACCCGCGAGTACATCTGT
>NZ_LWEY01000263.1:0-1389 GCF_001634935.1 Oleiphilus sp. HI0043
ATTACCTTTTCTAGAAAGAAGCGCTTTCTTGAAGAAGAACTTTCCATTATCGAGCGCCTGGCTAGCACCTTGGTATTTCCTTTACGAAATGCAAAACTATATCAAGCAGCACTTCAATCAGCGCTTAGAGATGAGTTAACGGGTTGCGGCAATAAACGCGCACTTGATGCCAGCTTACACAGAGAGGCAGAGCTAGCGACACGTCACAACACCCCTCTTTCCGTTCTCATGCTTGATATTGATCATTTTAAACACGTCAACGATACATACGGACACCTAGCCGGTGATAGCGTCCTTCGCGACCTTGCAGCGACAATCAAAAAGTGCGCGCGTGGAAGTGATTTGTGTTTTCGCTACGGTGGCGAAGAGTTCGTATTAATTCTAGATGATACAGATGCCAATCAAGCTTTAAAAATTGCTGATCGAATCAGGCAGAGCGTAGAGCAACACACCTACCTATATAAGGGCAAAATTATCCCTGTAACCATTAGTGCTGGTACCTCGACCTTCATTCAAAGTGAAACCCTTGATAGCCTGAAAGAGCGAGCAGACAAGGCACTATATAGTGCAAAATTGAATGGTAGAAACCAGGCAGTTTCAAGCGAGCTAAATGACACCCTAACTACCTTGCCGATAAGTCACGCACATTAACAGCCACCAAAACCAACATCACGCTTTCTGAAGTAAAAATTTCGAAATTACACTTAGGAAACCCCTGTTATCCAGAGGTTTCGCTAAGGACTCTAGACCAGCCTCAATTGTATTAGCAGGGATTCGGTCGCGACGATCATTCATTAAGGCTTCAGAGTATTCACAAGTCCATTCCGGGTGCCCTTGGATACTAATCAAGGAATCACTCCATTGAACGGCAAAGTATGGACAAAAATCACTTGTCGCTAGAAGCTTGGATTCTTGCGGTATATTCTGGACTTGATCTTGATGGCTAACAATCATATTAAGGGCATTTCCCTCAAAGCCTAAGTCATAGGCGCACTTGGTTAATTCATTACTTGAAACACCTACACCCCAACCTTTAGAAGATTTCTCAACCGAACAATTCTTTGCTAAAGCCATGATCTGATGACCAAAGCAGATTCCAAACACAGGTATCGATACTCGATCCAGACATTGCACAAACTCTACTAATTTACTTATCCAGAACTCATTATCGTAGACACTGGCTTTGCTCCCAGTGATCACATAAAAACGAAAATCCTGTATCTGTTTAGGATATTCACCTTTACGCACATCATAAGTAAAAAACTCTAAGCTATGCGAGACCTGCGTAAAGCAATCTTCAACCATACCCGGATAGTTTCCGAAGTCGGTCCGGAACTTATCTAGCACGTCATCACACTGCAAAATGGCGACTTTATAGTTATCCATTAT
>NZ_LWEY01000264.1:0-591 GCF_001634935.1 Oleiphilus sp. HI0043
TTCTCGACAGCTTCAGGAAACTTAACAGGGTGTGCAGTAGCCAAGGTAATCATTGGTATACTGCCATCACGGCGGCACTCGCGTGCGGCACCCACACCAATAGCAGTGTGTGGATCAATCAAGTATTCAGTCTCTTCGTAAACATCCTTAATCAACTGACATGTTTGCTCATCATTCAGAGACCAGCTATCAAAGAGCTTTCTGGCAGCACGCCAGCGATACTCTTCTACGGAACCTTCGTCAGTTTTCCAGGATTCCATCTGCTTCGCCAAAGCCTTTCCGTCGCGTCCATATAAGTCGAACATTAAACGCTCAAAGTTGCTTGAGACCATAATATCCATACTTGGGGAAAGTGTGTGCTCTAAAGGCTGCATTTTATAGTGATTAGCACTGATAAAACGATGCAGAATGTCATTTTTGTTAGTAGCAACAACTAACTGACTAATAGGTAAACCCATATTCCGAGCTAAGTAACCCGCAAAAATATCGCCAAAATTACCAGTTGGAACCGAAAAAGCAACACTCCTATGAGGGCCACCAAGCGCTAAGGATGCACTGAAGTAATAGACAATCTGAGCCATAATTCGCGCC
>NZ_LWEY01000265.1:0-1260 GCF_001634935.1 Oleiphilus sp. HI0043
AGAACTGGTTTCTGCTTTGATATGAACAGGAACTATTTCTCTATCAACGCGTGGTAACTCATCCAAATCTTCAGCTGCTTTCTTGAAGCGTTCATATTGCTGAAGGCGACGAATCAATTCAGCACGTGGGTCTTCTTCNTCGTCATCTTCATGCGAAATTTTAGGCAATAACATTCGAGATTTGATCTCGGCCAACATCGCAGCCATGAGTAGGTACTCAGCAGCCAGCTCGAACTTCATCTTTTTCGCAACTTGAATATATTCGATGTACTGACGCGTTATCTCACTCACATCAACTGCCAGAATATCCATATTTTGGCGTCGTATCAAATACAGGAGCAGATCTAGCGGGCCTTCAAAGGCTTCGAGAATAACCGATAAAGCATCGGGGGGAATATAGAGGTCTTGAGGGACATCCCTTACAACTTTACCTTCGACAATTGCCAAAGGTAATTCTTGTTGCACAGCTGACATACTCAAGCCCCCTATCTTCTAGCACTTTACGCGCCGAAAGATAAACCCATTACACGTCGAACTTCCTGAAGCGTTCCCTTTGCTGCGTCACGCGCGCGCTCGGCACCTTCAGATAAAATACTACGCACTAATTCTGGGTTCTCTTCATACTGGCGAGCACGTTCACGAATTGGGCGCTGCTCTTCAAGCACTTTTTCAATTATTGGGTTCTTACATTCCAAACAACCAATGCCTGCACTGGTGCAACCTTCACGAACCCAGCATTTAGTACTTTCGTCGGAATAAACATCATGCAACTTCCACACAGGGCACTTATCTGGATCACCCGGATCAGATAAGCGTACACGTTGTGGGTCTGTCTGCATGGTTCGTATTTTTTGAGTAACCGAATCCGGATCCTCACGTAAGCCAATAGTATTGCCGTAAGATTTGGACATTTTCTGACCATCTAAACCTGGCATCTTCGATGCTTCAGTCAATAATGGCTGAGGCTCAGGTAGAATCACTTTACCGCCTCCCTCAATAAAACCAAACAAGCGTTCACGATCGCCTAGTGATATATTTTGCTGGTCTTTGATCAAAGCTCTTGCAGTTTCCAAAGCCTCATCGTCGCCCTGTTCTTGGAATCGCTTCTGTAAATTACGATAAAGCTTGGCGTTTTTCTTACCCATTTTCTTTATCGCTGCTTCAGCCTGCTCTTCAAAACCCGGATCTTTACCATATAAATGATTAAAGCGACGAGCAATTTCACGCGTCAATTCGACATGAGCTACCTGGTCAGCACCA
>NZ_LWEY01000266.1:0-904 GCF_001634935.1 Oleiphilus sp. HI0043
GACCTACTGATTTCACTTCGAGAGGGTTACGAGCACAGCAATACTGATTTATTCACTTATGTGCACAGCTCAGACTGGCAGGCACGGGTAAAAGGCCAGGAAGACAGTATTGTTGCGATAGGCGCTGCTTATCCCTATGTTTACGATATATTCTTAATCGATAATCAAGGCAATATTCTGTATACCATTGAGCATGAAGATGACTTTGGTACCAATCTTTTCGACGGGCGCTATGCCCAGACAAAGTTTTCGTGGCTTGTGCAGTAAACACTCAAACAGAAGAAAACGCTTTTTTCAGATATCGAACGCTATGCGCCATCTAAGGGGCGCCCAGATGGTTTTATTGCGGCACCGATCTTTTCGGGTGACGGCGCAGTTATCGGTTCTTTTGCTATTCAAATTAGATTAGAGCAATTGATAAACCTGCTGTCACGAGATTTGGCGAAAATTAATGCTTCACATTATCTAGTCGGTGCCGACGGCTTGCTTAGAACCAGTATCGATGATCAGTCAGAGATTCTGGAGCGAACTATCGCAACTGAACAATTCGAAAAGTGGCGAAAGGAGCATGCAGTAGGTGCTGAAGAAGGCGTTGTATCAAAAGCTTATAGGTGTAAAAAAACTTCAGAATTCCAAACTCATGACTTGGAGCATGACTATGAAGAGGCTTTCGAATATGTGGGGCCGAATGGTGAAGAGGTAATTGGTATTCATCACTCGGTACGCATATTTAATATTGAGTGGAGTTTGATCAGCGAGGTAGATAAGAAAGAAGCTTTGGCTTCGGCGTATTGGCTAAAACAGATAGTAACGGTATTTGTCATACTGACCGGGCCGCTTAGTATTGTCTTGGCTTTGTGGCAGGCACGACGAGTTTCTAGGCCCATTACAAAGCTTGCAGAAG
>NZ_LWEY01000267.1:0-564 GCF_001634935.1 Oleiphilus sp. HI0043
CTTCCCTGGTTTTATGGATCGCAGCACCACTTGCATTCGCCGCCTACTTATTGAAGAAACGAGAGGTATAAGGTGATGAATCATAAGCCCCCCACCAAAACGCTAAACAGTCGCCTTTAGTTCCGGTGCTGGTTTTGCTGATTCAAGGCGTATTAATTTTCGGGATTGTTTCGTGTAGTGAAAACGATCCTAAAGCTAAGCCAGAAATCAGCGCCGTACATATTGAAGACCAGGACGAATGCCACCTGTGTGGAATGCTTATCAACCAGTTTGCCGGCCCTAAAGGTGAGATGTTTGAGAAGAATAAATCGTCGGTACGTAAGTTTTGCTCAGTGAATGACTTGTTCGCCTATATGCTTCAACCTGAAAATATCCATAACACAGCTAAAGCATTTGTCCATGATATGACGAGCAGTCCTTGGGGTAATACTCGCGAAGCCGAGCTAATCGATGCCAAACAAGCCTGGTATGTAATTGGTCATAAGCTCCCCGGAGCAATGGGACCGGCCCTGGCTTCATTTAAAAACAAGAACAGTGCAGAAGCGTTTGCCAAATCACAGGGGG
>NZ_LWEY01000268.1:0-1014 GCF_001634935.1 Oleiphilus sp. HI0043
ACAAAAGTGTCTTCTTTTTCTTCAAGCGGGGCTGCCTGGTCCGCAGCTTCAGTTGCCATGAAAGCATCATCGACTTTGGAATTGTTCAAATGGAAACGTCGGATCGCACCGTTGCCTGTCAGGGTCTGCCAGTCGGAAGGCTGGTAGACTTCTTGATTAATCGTGGCCGCAGCCTGTGAGGCAAATTCAGAGGCTTCGATGATGCCATGCGCGATCGCCACTTCGTTGGCGGCGCGAATAATCCCCATGTTCATCACCATCACAGTGACGGTTGCACCGGATACGCCATCGAGATACTCGGTGTTCTCTTCTGTTCCCGTGCCGACTTTTACCTTGGTGTTAACTTTTAGCCCTTGGTATTGGTCCGTAAAGTCACATAAATCTTGCTCTGGAATTCCTACCAGCAAGATAGGTTCATGATGTTCCAGAACATTGGCAGAAATGATTGTTCCTTGAGTATCCAACGTCACAAGTGTATTGACGGGTTCACCGGAGTAGGCAGGAATACGCGCGACATCATCTGTTTCAAAGGCGTAGCCAATGACTTGCTCGTCTTGGAAAATCGTTTTGATTTGAGGGTCGCCAGTTTTTTCAGAAATCGAGCTGGCATTCGGGAAAGCCTCTTGGATAAAGGGAAGAGGGGCTTTAATTGGCGTGATATCAAGCCCGGGAGAAAAAGCAGGGCTGCCGATAAGGCAGATAAATAGACAGGAAACTAATAGATACAAATTCCTAAGGGAAAAGCTTGTTCCATCAAAAGGGTATTTCATCTCGTCTGTAGATCCAATATTTAATGTAAGCCATTGACGTTGCGAACATTAATACAGTGATCTGTAGCGAAGAGAAACGAAGAAAAGCAGGGCAGTTGACCCTAATCAACTTTATGCCCCCAAGGTGATAGGAGTGTATAAGGTGATAATAGATTGAGTAAGGGAGCGAGGTTAAATATAAGGTCCAGACAAATGAACGGAATAGATAACTAACTTAGCGATTAACTGCGATCACCGACATTCG
>NZ_LWEY01000269.1:0-10340 GCF_001634935.1 Oleiphilus sp. HI0043
CATGCTCTCGAAAAGAGTAAGAACATACCTCACGGCGCCTTTATCCGCTTCTTCGCCCCCGCTTTTTGGGTAGGTATCTAGAAAATAATTGGTATTCTCAATACCAGCGCTAATCTCGCTAAAGCCAACAAGCTCACCTAAGTCATATGACTCGAGAAGCTTGTCTATTTGTGAACGAGTCAATTGAGTGTAAACAGCCATCTATTCCTTCCTTACCGAATATATACCTATCTTAGCCTAAGCAATGTATTTTAATTGTACTAAATCTGATTTTTTTGGAAAAAAAAGCTACAATACGCGCCCTCTGGAAGTTTATCGAAGTTGACCGTTTTTACTATTTTTTGTTCAGGTGGCATCAAAATACCTGACTAAATTACTTGGTTATTATATAATTCGCTAAATTCTATGACACCAGCTTGATAAAAAACCTGTTTTATCAAACGGATATATCTTATTTTTGGGAGAGCTTAAAAGCATGTCTGACTCCGATAAGGCCGTAAAAGACCTGATTAAACGAGAGTATGAGCATGGGTTTGTGACCGATATTGAGTCAGAAACCTTTGAACCCGGATTAAACGAGGATGTCATTCGTCGTATTTCGGCAAAAAAGAATGAGCCTGAGTGGTTACTAGAGTGGCGTTTGAAAGCTTATCAAAGCTGGCTGGATATGGAACAACCCGAATGGCAGCAGGTAAACTTCCCGGAAATCGACTTTAACGACATCGCTTATTTTTCCGCTCCCAAAAACCCGGACGATGCGCCGCAAAGTTTGGATGAAGTCGACCCTAAACTGCTCGAAACTTACGAGAAACTGGGCATACCATTACATGAGCGTGCTCGTTTGGCAGGTGTTGCAGTTGATGCTGTTTTCGACAGTGTCTCTATCGGTACTACCTTCAAAGAGAAGCTTACGGAAGCTGGCGTTATCTTCTGCCCTATTTCTGAAGCAGTTCACGAATACCCCGAGCTAGTCAAAAAGTATTTAGGAAGTGTTGTCCCCCAACGTGACAATTATTACTCGGCACTTAACTCTGCCGTATTCAGTGACGGCTCCTTTGTATATATCCCGAAAGGCGTTCGCTGCCCACTTGAACTATCCACTTATTTCCGTATCAATGAAGCAAACACCGGGCAGTTCGAACGAACATTGATCGTTGCCGATGAAGGCAGCCATGTCAGCTATCTTGAAGGCTGTACCGCACCGATGCGTGACGAGAACCAGCTTCATGCAGCCGTTGTGGAACTCGTCATTCTTGATGACGCCGAGATCAAATACTCAACGGTTCAAAACTGGTACCCAGGTGATGAAAATGGTCAGGGTGGTATCTACAACTTTGTGACCAAGCGCGCGTCTTGTATCGGTAAAAACTCCAAGGTTAGCTGGACTCAGGTTGAGACCGGCTCAGCAATTACCTGGAAGTATCCAAGCTGTATTTTGCGAGGTGATAACAGTGTTGGTGAATTCTACTCTGTGGCACTGACCAATAACTTCCAGCAAGCTGACACCGGAACAAAAATGATTCACTTGGGTAAAAACACCTCAAGCACTATCATTTCTAAAGGTATTTCAGCCGGTAAGAGTGACAGCAGCTATCGCGGTTTGGTTCGTATTGGCCCTGGCGCCGAGAACGCTCGAAACTATACTCAGTGTGACTCGCTATTGATTGGTGATAAGTGTGGCGCTCACACTTTCCCTTACATCGAAAGTAAGAATAAATCAGCAGTCGTTGAACACGAAGCCACCACATCGAAAGTTAGTGATGACCAGCTGTTCTTGTGTCAGCAACGTGGCATTGATGCGGAACATGCAGTATCAATGATCGTTAACGGATTTTGTAAAGAAGTATTTAAAGAGCTACCGATGGAATTTGCTGTCGAAGCAACAAAACTATTAGAAGTCAGCCTTGAAGGCTCCGTCGGTTAATAAGACTCTAAATCAATTAAAATACAATGGCCCCTGCCCTGGCGGGGATGACCAAAAGCATTAAAGAGAGAGACAATGCTAAAGATCGAAAATTTACATGCCAATGTTGAAGGCAAACAAATCCTGAAAGGCTTAAACCTTGAAGTGAAGGCAGGCGAAGTTCACGCGATTATGGGGCCAAACGGCTCGGGTAAAAGTACTTTATCGCAAGTGCTTGCAGGCAATGAAGCTTATGAAGTAACAGACGGCAGTATCGACTTCGAAAGCAAAGATTTGCTAGACATGTCAACTGAAGACAGAGCACGTGAAGGTGTCTTTCTAGCTTTCCAATATCCGGTTGAGATTCCTGGCGTTAGCAACCTGCAATTTATGAAAACTGCGATCAATAATATTCGCCAGCACCGCGGTCTGGACGAAATGAACGCGGCTGAATTCATGAAGCAAGCCAAAGCAAAGATTCAGCAAGTTAACCTAGACCCATCTTTCTTGAAGCGTGGTGTCAATGAAGGTTTCTCTGGCGGTGAAAAGAAGCGTAATGAAATCATGCAAATGCTAATGCTTGAACCATCACTCGCGATTCTTGACGAAACCGACTCCGGACTAGACATCGACGCACTTAAAGTGGTTGCTGACGGCGTTAATGCTCTGCGCTCACCAGAGCGTGCAGTAGTCATGGTCACTCACTACCAGCGTTTACTTGATTATATCGTTCCTGACTACGTTCACGTTCTTGCTAACGGCCAGATTATTAAGTCTGGTGGTAAGGAACTCGCGCTTGAGCTTGAAGAAAAGGGCTACGGCTGGTTAGGCATCGAAGAAGACAAAGCTTAGGGACACGGTAATGACCTTATTAAGTGATATTGATTTCGGTCTAAATAAGTCTTCTGACTTACCCGAGTCACTGAAAAAATATAGCGAAGAAAGTATGGCAGCCCTGTCACAAACGGCTGTGCCTACCCGAAAAACCGAAGCCTGGAAATACTCAGCGAAGCACTTGAAGCTTCCTGAAAGCTTTTCACCAGCAACGGCCATCGCTACCCCCTACCAAGTGAGCTACGAGCTTGATTGCAACACGATACTGATCGCCAATAATAATGCGCCAAGCTATGACGCTGATGCCTTGTCACAAGCGGGTATCACCATCAAAAGTTTGTCTTCTCTTGATGAGAAAGAGTGCGAGCTTGTCGCCAATAGCATAAGTAATTCTGCAGAGCATTTGCTGTTTGCAAAACTGAATGCGGGTTTGATGCAAGATGGCTTGTTCATCAACGTTGCGAAGAATACTCAACTGGGCAAACCACTCAAGTTGGTTTTTCATAGCAATGCTAGCGGCCTGAGCCAGCCACGCGTTTTCATTAACGTTGAAGCAAATGCCGAAGCAACCTTTATTGAAGAACTCGTCATTGACGCCGAAGAAGGTGCTCAAGGGCTTGTTAACAGTGTATGTGACCTGCGTATTGCTGATAATGCTCATGTAAAGTACTTGCGTATGAACCTTGAATCTACGCCAGCCAAGCAAATCGGTTTTACCGGTGTCGCGCTCTATCGTAACGCTAACTTCAAGAGCTACTCTTTAGGTTTGGGCAGCCAAGTGGGTCGTCACGACTTGCACGTGCAGATGTTAGAAGCAGGTGCTGAGTGTGATCTTAACGGTGTTACTGTCACCACCGGTCAGCAGCATTACGATAACCATACCTGTATCGAACATATTGCACCAAACTGCACCAGTAATGAGACTTACCGTTGTATTGCCGACAATAAGTCCCATATCGTCTTTAATGGCCGAATTCACATTCACCCGGACGCACAGAAGACCTTAGGTTCAATGAATAACAAGAACCTTCTTCTTTCATCGTCTGCTGAAATCGATTCCAAGCCCGAGCTGGAAATTTATGCCGATGACGTGAAATGTGCTCACGGTACAACCATTGGTCAGTTAGACGAAACTGAACTGTACTACCTTAAAACGCGTGGCGTAACGCATGAACAGGCTCGCCTGATGCTAACCCTCGGTTTTGTATTGGAAGTGGTTCGGGCAGCCCCAATTGAAGCTATTGCAGACTTCTGGGAGCAGCAACTGGCAGAGCTGTTAAGTTACCCTTTAGATTAAATGATCGCGTCGTTAGTGCACCTGCGTCATAAAGAGCTATCAAGGTATTGAGTGATAAATGAATATTGAAAGTATTAGAGAACAATTCCCTATTCTAAACCAAGAGGTCAATGGCAAGCCTTTGATCTACCTTGATAGTGCCGCCAGTGCACAAAAGCCCGAAGCGGTGCTCGAAAGCATGGCGAACTACTATCATCATGATAATGCCAACGTACACCGAGGCGCGCACACCTTGGGTGACCGTGCAACGGCTGGTTTCGAAGGTGCACGCGAAACAGTTCGTCAATTTCTCAATGCAAACTCAACCAAAGAAATCATTTGGACCAAAGGAACAACTGAAGCCATTAACCTGATTGCTAACGGTTTGGCAAGTCAGCTAGAGCCTGGTGACGAGATCATCGTTAGCCGCATGGAGCATCACGCCAATATCGTTCCCTGGCAATTAGCGGCGGAGAAATGCGGTGCGCAAATTAAAGTACTCGATTTTGACGAGAACGGTGAGCTATCACTTTCCCAAGTTGATGAGTTGATTAACGAGAAAACCAAAGTCATCGCTGTCACCCACGTATCCAATGTCCTGGGCACGATTAACCCTGTTAAAGAAATCATTGAAAAAGCAAAGGCTGCCAATATCATCACCGTTATCGACGGTGCCCAGGCAGTGCCTCATTTCAAGGTCGACGTTCAGGCTTTAGACTGTGATTTTTATGCTTTATCCTCACACAAATTATTTGGCCCAACCGGTATCGGCGTGCTTTACGGCAAAGAAGCTCGCTTAGAAGCGCTTCCTCCTTATCAAGGTGGTGGCGAAATGATAGAGCGCGTTAGCTTTGAGAGGACTACCTTCAACCAGCTACCCTATAAATTTGAAGCCGGTACACCAGCGATATCCGAAGCCATTGGTTTAGCTGCAGCCATTGACTACATGGACTCTTTAGATAGAGAAGCGATCGAAACTCACGAACAAAAATTACTGGCACGTGCCCATGAATTAGCTGCAACGATACCCGGGCTAAGAATCATCGGCACAGCAAAAAACAAAGTACCCGTGATGTCCTTCCTGATTGAAGGATTACACCCTAGCGATATCGGCACCTTGCTCGACCAGCAAGGCATAGGCATCCGCACCGGACACCACTGCGCAATGCCGCTAATGGATCATCTTTCAATCCCCGGTACGGCTCGCGCATCCTTTGCTTTTTATAATACCGAACAAGAAGTCGAGCAGCTATTTGTTGCGCTAGAAAAAATTCAGCGCATGTTCGCTTGATACAGCATTAATAGGTACCATTATGTCTCTGGCAACATTTGATCCGAAAGTTGAAATCACTCTGAGTGAATCAGCAATTTCACATATATCCAAGCAGCTTGAAAAAGCACCTGATAAGAAAGGTTTGCGCCTATATCTTGAAACCAGTGGTTGCTCCGGTTTTATGTATGAAACCGATCTTTGCGAAGCACCTGAAACGGATGACCGAGTCTTTAATATTACCGACTCTCTGCAGCTATTTGTGCCTAACAAAGACTTACCCATGCTGAACGGCACCCAAATCGACTTTATCACGGTCGGCCTGAATTCAATGTTTCAATTTAAGAACCCTAATGTCACAGGCGAATGTGGCTGCGGTGAAAGTTTTTCAGTTACTGAAGAGTCTTAAGATATGGAAAGAGAAGTAGTTGTCACCAACCGTGAATGTGAAGCCCGGCTAGTACCCGCCGGTACTGAGATCATGGTTCCCAAGGGCTCTTTTGTCACCATTACCCAATCGCTTGGAGGCACTTATACGGTTGCAGTCAATGGTAACCTTGCACGCATTGAAGGCAAAGATGCTGATGCGCTAGGCAAAGAAGTGGCTGTATCCAGTTTTGAAACCCCCTCCGATGGCAGCGTTAGTAAAGACCAGGTATGGGAAGCCTTACGTGAATGCTATGACCCTGAAATTCCGGTTAATATGGTCGAGCTCGGTCTTATCTATGACTGCAAAGTTGTAGAAAATGAAGTCAAAATCAACATGACCCTCACTGCCCCTGGCTGCGGTATGGGGCCATCCATGATTGCCGATGTCGAGCGTAAAGTTGGCCAAGTACCGAACGTAGACAAAGTCAGCGTAGAGCTAGTATTCGACCCTCCCTGGAGTAACGACATGCTCACCGATGAAGCGAAATTAGAGTTGGGTATGTTGTAGGCCGCGGTTCAACCCGACAATCTCCGAGGCATACTCTAACTCACAACTAATACCAAGTTCCTGCATTGTCGGGCTAAAGCCCGACCTACATACAGCATGTTAACAGGGTAAAATCACCCCTTAAGAAAGCCTCGATCTGTATGATATAATCCCGCCCTCGGAATCATCGTTTATCACTTTAGGTCGTATTAATGAGTCAAGCTGCTAATCCAGACATGTTTAAAAACAACCCTTTTGGTACCGAAACTACGGATGCCGATATCCTTGAGGCTTTCGAATTTCTGGATGACTGGGAAGAACGTTACGCATATATCATCGACCTAGGTAAATCACTCCCGGCATTTCCTGAAGCAGAGAAGACTGAACTAAACCTGGTCCATGGCTGCCAAAGCCAAGTCTGGCTTGTTCACTACTTTGACGAAGCCAGCAACAAGCTTTTCTTTTTAATTGAGAGCGACGCCATTATCGTCAAAGGCCTTGCCTCTGTTGTACTGGCGACACTTAATGCACGCTCACCTGCCGAAATCGTCGCTAAAGATGTTGAAGCAATATTCAATGACATGGATCTGATGCGTCATATCAGCCCAACCCGAGGCAATGGCTTGCGCTCTATGCTTGAACGCATGAAGAATATCGCTGGAAATTTTTAGTTTTTAACGAACGTAAGCAGAGGGTTCCACCCCTTATATGGACTCTCCGTGCTAACCCGCCAGCGAGCCGTGGAAGGCTCTGCCTACGGTCTACTCGGTTAAGAGCCATTTAATTATTTCCCTTCAGTTTCTCATTTTCCTTATGTAGCTTGCGTTTCATTCGTCCCAAACCAAACATCACAAAACCAATAGCAAAAGGTACTGAAATACCGGTAACCAGCGTGCTGCTTTCGATTAAGCCGCCTGATTTTGCAGACTCTGCGACGTACTTCACCAAGCCAACCAGATAATAACTGATCGCTGCTACAGATAAGCCTTCAACAGCCTGTTGCATACGCAGCTGCAGCTTGCCACGGCGGTTCATGGACTGCAGTAAATTCTGGTTCTGCGATTCTATTGTGAGGTTCATGCGCGTTCGCAGTAATTCACTGGCTCTATCAATTCTGCGCGACAAGTCATCCAAATCTTTCTCTATGGTTTCACATGTTAAGTAAGCTGGCGTTAAACGACGACTTAGAAACTCACTCAGTGTCTGTAAGCCGCAAACCTCGCTTTCCTTTAACTCTTCGAGCCTGCTCATCGCTAAATGGTAGTATGCTTCAGTCGCTGAGAAGCGATAATTTGTTTCCGATATTGTCTGTTCAATCTGCGCAGATAAGTGGGTCAACGCTCCCATCAAACGACGTTCGTCATCAAGGTTTTTAATCTCAGTGATATTCTGAATGATCTCAGCCAGATTCAAGTTCATTAGATGAATATTCGGCCCTGTCTGCTTAGCAATCGGAAACGACAACAAAGCCATCATTCGATAGGTTTCCAACTCCAATATTCGACGCACCAAGCGGCCGGTCTGACAAGGATTCAAGCCCTTATTAACGATCAGAAAGCGCCCCATGGAGTCACTATGAATCCGGTACGCTGTCCAAACCTGTGCCTGTTTATCGCGAACGAAGCAACTTAGTAAGCGATGCCCCTCAAAATTATTACGCATGGCATCTACGGCGGATTGTGAGCTTTCATAATTATGAGATTGCTCTTCTTCTACCTCGACATGCAAACCACTAATCACCTTACCAGGAATCGCTTCCAACCACTCAGAAGGCAGTAATGAAAGCCCTGTCTTTTCAAAAGGTTGACTTTCTAACTGATGAATAAAGGTATAAGTTGAAAACTCGGTATGACGTTCCCAGCGAAACTCAAAACCACCGAAGTCTTGATAGTAGCAAGAAGCTTCTTCAGTCGGTGGATTAACACTATAGCGGGCACACAAGTTACATATATGCTGATATTCCCCTAAACGAAAGTCGACGCCAGTCTGCTCTACTTGATGCAGTACCGATAATTGAGAAACCCTGGCAGGAGAGGAAATAACCGGAAAGGGGCGCGTATGCAGCTCGTTAAACAGATGGTCACGCTGGTCGTAAAAGGTAATATTGTGTGGAACGCTCTGCCCCATAAAAAATCCCTGACTTATCTAAACATGCCAGAACTTTATCATATAGACACTAAGCGTATGTGGATTTATATCAATTTAAGGAGGGATTAGTACTGGCCAGCGCTTTGTTAAGTACACTTTGTAAATCTTCCAGGCGTAAGGGTTTTGCAAGAAAGTGCTCCATACCTGCCTCCAGACAGCCTTCCTGATCTTCCTCAAAAGCATTTGCCGTCAACGCAATCACCGGTTTGTCGTATCCAAGTTCACGTATTTGGCGAGTCGCGTCAAGACCGTTCATTATAGGCATACGTACGTCCATCAGGAGAATATCAAAATTATCGTCCTGTTTTATTCTATTCACCGCATCAAGACCGTCCCTTTCTACTTCGCAGTTAGAGATACCTAGTGAATTTAGTAATGCCTCGAGCATCACACAGTTCATTTCAACATCATCAACTATCAGCACCCGTACAGCAGAATAATCAACATCGTTCAGTGAATTGCTTGCGATATCCGGGTCTTGGTCTGTTTGTGGTTCTTCAACAAGCTCAACCGGCAGATAAACAGCCATTGTCGTACCCTTACCAAGCGAGCTATATACCTGTATATCTCCTTCCATTCGTTCAACAATACGACGAGTGATAGCCAGACCTAGACCCGTCCCCTCCATATGCTTTTGCGTATCATCACCCACCTGAACAAAATCCTGAAATAAACGTTTTTGGTTCTCTTCCGAAATACCATTTCCAGTATCACTCACCTGAATTTTCAACTGCCCATCACCTAGCATACTCATACTTAGCCCAATATGGCCTTGCTCCGTGAACTTTGCCGCATTAGATAGGAGGTTAAGAATAACTTGTGACAGGCGGTTAGGGTCGGTATTGATAAAAATAGGTTCATCAGCACCCGAGATAGAAAACTGAACCCCCTCTTGCACACGCGGTTTTATCAAACGATAGAGTTGACGCAGGCACTGTGAAAGATCAAAAACCTCTAGGTTCAGAGAAACGCCCTGCGACTCAAATTTACTGAAATCCAATACATCATTAATAATTGAAAGTAAAAGTTCACCAGAAGAAGTTATATTCTCGACACGAGCTTTAGCGCTAATATCCTTAATCTCTTTTGCTAGAAGCTGAGCATTCCCCAACACACCATTAAGCGGTGTTCGAAGCTCATGACTCATCGTAGCCAAAAACAACTCCTTACTTCTAGCTGCCGCCTGGGCTTCATTTGTAGCAACTTCTAGAGACTCCATCATCTTCTTATTTAGTCGAATCTCTTGACTTAATTCTTCTTGTTTACGCTTTTCAAGGCTAATCAAGCCATAGATACAGAATGCAACCGTACACAGAACGATTAAGGTAAAAATCAATTTGAGCCAAATCCAGTTTTCTGGAGAACTCAAAGAAGCAGGAAGTAAGTCAAGTTTAAGTAATGTGGCATTCAAGCTAATCAGAACAACCGACGCCAAGGCGATGTAAAAAGCACTTCTCGCACCAACTAACATAGCCGCCATTGCATAAGGTAAAACCCATAAGACGCTTGCAGGTCCCTCTAAAGACCTATTCATAAAATCTACATAGCAGACCAGAATTAAGCTAAGAGCGAGAAAGAATAAGGCCGCCCCTCGTAAGTGTTGCTTTTTCCACATAATCAACAAAGAAACGGGCTGCAGTGCGATCAGGAACATGGTTAGAACTCGCTCCCAAGGCAAGCTCTGTTCTACCATTAAAGTGAATGTCATACCAACAATTGAAAAGAAGCTCAGTATTAACACGAAAATAATGAGTGTTCTGGCTTGGAGAGCTTGCGATGAATCGGCGCGCACAGCTTCAGGAATGCAGGCATCAACAAAACGGTCAAACTTCCCCACAGGCGAGGTGGGTTGACTAACTTTACCCTCCTGGTTCATAGCCTCTTCCGAGGAATCCTGTTTATGTAGGGAATACTTCGCGTTCAATGCTGACGACTCTAAATGAAATGTGTTCACTAAAGGATAAGCGACAAATCATGTATTCGCCATATTTAC
>NZ_LWEY01000270.1:0-778 GCF_001634935.1 Oleiphilus sp. HI0043
TCTCTTTCTGCCAGCGCTTCTTTAACTAGTCTGAACTCGTAGTGTTCCAGGTACCTTAGTCCACCATGTATTAGCTTGCTACTGCTGGAAGATGTACCTGAAGCCAAGTCATTTTGTTCACATAAGAACACTTTTAAGCCTCGGCCAGCGGCATCGGCAGCAATACCAGCCCCGTTAATGCCACCCCCAACAATAGCTAAATCATAGAAAAGTTCCTTTTTTTCACTGCTAATGTTCATATAAACCTCAAAAACGTTAATAATTTTACATATTATGTCATAAAACGAACATTTGGCTAGGCGAAATGTAATAATTGTTCAACAGTTTTTCGAAAAAGCGTGACAGAATTAGGCTTTCTGAAAATTAATTGAAAATAATCTTAGAATAGGACGGCGTGAATTGTTATAAATGGCGCGTGAAAAATAGCTATGTAGAAGTGATAAACAAACATCGACGCAGGTTCAGTAAGGCGTCGATGCAGGGTTGAATTGGTAGGGGTTAGGCGACGGTAAGCTTGATATTTTCTTTATTCAGAATACTTACGATGCTTTCCGGTGGTGTTTCACTGGTAAATATATGATGAGCTTCGGCAATGTTACCAAGCCGAGTTAAGGCATCCCGTCCGAATTTTGAATGGTCAGCGGCAAGGAAAATATTGCGGGAGTTCTCGACAATTGCTCGAGAAACTCTCACTTCCTGATAGTCGAAGTCGAGCAGGTCACCTGTATCGTCGATACCGCTGATACCAATGATCGCGTAGTCGACTTTAAACTGGCTG
>NZ_LWEY01000271.1:0-967 GCF_001634935.1 Oleiphilus sp. HI0043
TTCCAATACAGGGAAATTCTCTGGAATCTTACCCATTTTCGCTAACAAGCGCGCATAGATTTCAGGCTCAGGTAAGGTACCCGGTAAAGGCTCAAACATCGGTGCACGCAAATGAAAGAAGTTCTCAGGAAACTCCGCGTTAAAACCTGTCGCTTCCCACTTCTCGAACTGAGAGGCAGCTGGCAGAACGTAGTGCGCCAAGCGAGCCGTTTCAGTCATCGCTACATCAACAACAACCAACAAATCTAACTTAGAAAAAGCGCGTTCATAGGCACTAGAGTCAGCGTAACTGCGAGCGGGGTTGCTACTATCCACCCAAATCGCTCGTAAACGATCTTCGCCCTCATGTTCAATTTCATCAGGCAATATGTTTGGTGGATACATTCCCGAAATCGGCATCATTTTATGATGAGCCGTGAGCTTGTACTCGCGGCGACGCTCGTCCGAATTACCTAATAAGGGAACAAATAAAGTGTGCAGATTATTGCCGCCAGTTTTCCCGAAATTGCCGGTCACCATATACAGCATTTTTTCCAAATATGCCGTCAAGGTGGAATGCAGTGACTGCTGCAGACCCAAGTCAATTCTTACGCATCCCGCTTTAGCATTAGCAAAGTCTCGTGCAACTTGCTGCGTCATCTCAAGGGATACATCGGCTTTTTCTACATACTCTTCAATAGGAATATCTAATAGTTCAGCTTCGAGCTTATTAAAGCCAGTGCAGTGATTCTCGAGGAAGGCTTTATCATGCAGGCCCTCTTTTACGATAATCGCCAAGATCGCAGACATCAGATAAGCATCAGTACCTGGCTTTAACTGAAAATGTATATCGGCTTGCTTCGCTGTTTCAGACCTTCTAGGGTCAAAAACCACCATCGTACGGTCCGGGTCTTTCTTAATTTCTTTAAGCGTATCGCGCGCATTGGGTATACCGTGTGACTGAAATGGGTTACAGCCAATAAATAGT
>NZ_LWEY01000272.1:0-544 GCF_001634935.1 Oleiphilus sp. HI0043
CTGGCCCGCATGTTAGCTTTATTGATAAGCGAGCATACTCAAACCTGTCTATGCGCAAGGAACTTTCCTTCTCTATTAGCAGCCCCTTCCTGGCTCACATTCCAGAAAATACCCAACTAAGCTTTAGGCTAGAACAAACACCGCAAACAATCGATTGCCTACTTGTGTGCACCAAAAGCTTCGATGCCCTTCCCGGCCTTAAAAAGCTTGGTGAAGCCATCACAGATAAAACCCTATTAGNGTTATTCCAAAATGGCCTGGGTAGCCAATACGACATTCTAGAAGCCTTTCCTGATAACCCTATTTTCGCCGCCGTCACGACTGAAGGCGCTAATCGGGTTTCTTCAAATCAAATTGTCCATGCAGGCTCCGGCCTTACGCGCGTCGGCCCCTTAAACAAAGCTGCAGAATCTAACGATGCTGCCCGAGCGCTACTTAATTACCTTCAGCCACCCGCATTAGACAAGACGCTAACACTCCAATACGAAAAGGACATATGGCAGGCTTTGTGGCACAAGCTCGTGATCAATTGCGCTATTAATCC
>NZ_LWEY01000273.1:0-842 GCF_001634935.1 Oleiphilus sp. HI0043
TGGCAATATAACAAAGCCTCGGTCACCCAATACCGGTCTTCAAACAAAGCACTTTGGTGGTTGGCAATCGCCGCTAACTTAGCCTGCCACGCCTCACTGGCACCAAAATACCACAAGAGCATAGCTCCAGCCGCTAATACCAGTGCATATACTCCACCTGTTCGGTTAAACATACCTTTTTCAGGAACGAGCGAAGCAAACATCAACGATGTACAAAAAAGGAGATTAAGTCCACTAAACATCGCCATCACGTCTGATCTTGTCAAAGGCGTTTGCAGCTTCGTTTGAATAAAGTAATAGGCAAACAGGGCGATGAAAATCGGGGCAATAAAGCGGCTTCGATTAAACATGGCAGAAAAGCCAAGTAAGATACACGCTAATAGGTAAGGAGCAGTCCGCAGTACGTTTTCATCGAGAGCTTCAATAGAGCTGATACGAACCAGAAAAAAGGATAAAACGACAACAATTAAAGGGCTTAATCGCCAAGCATTTGCTAATAGGGGCACTGTTAATACTTCTTTGAAAAAACATGCTTTCAGTGTAGCTCAGATACTGGCATTGTGAGTGTGGATTGATATTTATTTGCACCAACACTCGCGCTTTAATTAAACTATTTCAGAACTTCCATATCACTCTGACCTATTTCACTTATGCAAAACCTTTCTGCCTCTCAGGCAAAGAATTCCATTGCAGTTAGCCCGCATGACCCGCTTAATTGGCATCAAGGTATTGAGCATTACGGCTTTTGGGCAATAGTGGTTCAGCAAGAAGACTGGCTCAAAGCCTTCCAACGCGCCCGCGCTCATGTCAAAACACTAGTACTACCTGATTACCAGAGAGCA
>NZ_LWEY01000274.1:0-729 GCF_001634935.1 Oleiphilus sp. HI0043
CGCAACAACCTCTGAACCACAGTCCCTTACTGCATAAAATAGACAATCCATCTTGGCGATTTCCGGATTATTAGTGATCATAAAGAGCTTTAAGTCTCGTTTAGCAAACAATCCGCCGTCTTTGATATAAACCAACTCATTTACCACACATTCTTCTCGACTATTTTTTGAAGAAAATACAGCTTTCAGATCATCTGTTGCGACCCAACCCAACTGCGTATCTTTAACAGTAATACCTGAATTCAATTGCTCTATACTGGGTAGCAAACACAAATCAGATTCTTCACTTAATTTCTCGCCATACCTTAGACGACAATCATCCTTTAGTTCGAGCCTTACCGGATTAGTAAGCACCTCCAAGCTCTCTTGACTTTCTTGGCCTGCCAAGACACTTTCTAAACGAAAATAACGATTTAAGCCCTCCCAAGCAATCTGGTGCGCAGACTCATCTAAACGCCCTCCACATTCAATCGTCACAGTTGGGCAAAGGTATTCGGTGACCTCCATCAGAGCCCCTAAACGTAGGTGAGTCACGATGAGGCGTTTAGTAAACAATTCTGTCAAAGCATCATGCTGAGGATCTTCGTAGATCGCCACCGCAAATGAAGGGCCTGAGCCCGAGGTGTTATGCATATCGATCAAGCTTTCAGGTTTATAGCGCTTTAAAGTCTCTAGAATCTCAGCGGCGAGATAGCCAGGTTCATCATCAAAGGGTTCTTTAAAGCAGCG
>NZ_LWEY01000275.1:0-1071 GCF_001634935.1 Oleiphilus sp. HI0043
GGAATTTAATTGGCGAGAATATCCAAGTAAATACACCCAAACCAAGGGTCATACCCGTAAAGCAGACCGCTTTACCTGTCGTTCTAAGCGTCTGAAAGTAAGCCTCTTGTAAGACCACACCTTGTTTCAGTTTAGTCTCTAACTGACTATAGATATAGATACCATAATCGACACCAATCCCCACACCCAAGGCAATAACAGGAAGTGTCGCAACTTTAATACCAATACCCAATTGAGCCATAAGCGCTTCACACAGAACCGAGGTAAGTGCCAAAGGTGTAACGATACAAATAACAGCAGCTAAAGACCTGAACGTAATCAGACACAAAATACTAACGACCGAGTAAACAGAGGCTAACATGACATTCTTAGCCTTGGAAATAACCTCGTTAGTCGCCGCTTCAACACCTGCATTACCTGCCGCAAGTAAGAACTGGTAGTTTTCACTTGGGTACTGATCGATCAAGTCTTCCATCGTGTCGATCACAGTATCAAGCGTATCGGCCTCATGATCCTCCAAGAAGATGATCATTGGCGTCATACTACAGTCTGAATTAACCAGGCCTGAAGGTGCTCGCTGTATAGAAGAGTTAATAATTGACTCATTTCGGGATATTTCAAACCACTTCAAGCTTCCCTCATTGAGCGCTTTAGTCACCAATTTGGACACTGAGACCAAAGAAGCGGTAGATTCAACGCCTGGTGTATTTTCCAAACGCCATTGCATACGATCCATGACATCCATTAACTCATAGGTCGAACACATTTCTTTTGGCGTTTTAATCATCACAACCATAATATCGGCGCTGGTACTATAGTTGCTGATAATATAGTCGTTATCTAAATTGTAGCGAGAGTCAGGTCGCAGCTCTGGCGCACCTTTATCCAAGTCACCTATTTTAAGATCTTTCTGGTAGTAGAGACCTATACCACAACCCAGTATTGCAATAAGCACTGAAATCGGTGCCACACTTGGGTGAGCCATAAATGAAAGTGCGCGCCACTTTTTGTCACCATGAAGTTCAACATGCTTAGCATGCTTCAGGCCACCTTTACTCAAACCAGAGTACG
>NZ_LWEY01000276.1:0-919 GCF_001634935.1 Oleiphilus sp. HI0043
CGATTGCCCAAACCTGGGGGCTCGACCTGTCATTTATTGCTTATGAAGATGAAAATCTTGTGGCTTCAGATCTTAAGGAAGGTAAGTGTGATATCGGCATCGTTACTGCAATTCTGTCACGAGACTTTGTACAATTTGCCGGCACTCTCGATGCCATTGGCGGCATTACCTCGGAACGAAAACTTCATAAAACTCTGGCAGCCATTACCTCCCCAAAAGCCGTTGAATTAATGTCGGACGGTGACTATGAAGTCGTCGCTTCACTACCCGTTGGCTCCATGTTCGCTTTCGTAAACGACAAGAAAATTAAAGGAATCAATGACTTTAAGGGTAAAACTCTTGCGGTGCTAAATGGCGACATCCAAACGCGCATGTTTGCAGAACTCTCGGGGGCGGTTCCTATCAAGGTGACACTTTCAAATTTCTCTGAGCATTTTAACAATGGAGGACTGGATATCGTCCTCATGCCCGCGCTAGCCTATAACACCTTCGAACTATATAAAGGTCTTGGCGAGCGAGGGGGAATTCTTGATATACGCTTGTTTTACGGCATGCTCCAGGCTATCTCTATCAAGTCTGAGTTTAGCGAAGACTTCGGTACTAAAATGCGCCACTATATTGTTAACCGGATGAATAATATTTCCACCCTTATTAACAATGCCGAAAAACAGATCCCCAAAAAATATTGGATCAGAACCGACCAGTCGACCAAAGATGAGTTAGAGGATTTCTACAAGAATATTCGTTTAACGCTTAAGGTTACAGATCGCTTTGATGCCCGCGCTTTATCCTTATTATGGAAAATACGCTGCCATACCTCTCCTCATCGAGAAGAGTGCATCATGCCTAAGTAATCGACTCGCCTTACGATAGCACTAGTCACACATTCTGAGAGGGATCGTTGCTAACGAAGACTCGC
>NZ_LWEY01000277.1:0-1288 GCF_001634935.1 Oleiphilus sp. HI0043
CAAGCGCTAAAAGATCTGACAAAAGGCAAGGGCGTAGATGTCGTTTACGATCCGGTTGGTGGCGAGGCATTTGATGCTTGCACAAGAGCGATGGCTCGCAATGGTCGTTTGCTTGTCATCGGCTTTGCATCAGGCACCATTCCCAAGCTACCAGTTAATCTCGCCTTGGTGAAAGAATACAGTGTGATAGGTGTATTTTGGGGCAGCTTCGTCATGCATGAACCTATGGTCTTCCTGCAAAATATGCAGGAGCTTTTTGCCTGGCATAAAGATGGCAAAGTATCGGTTGTCACCGATGAAGTCTTTACTTTAGCAAACACAAAAGAGGCATTAGCCAAAGTCTTTAACCGAGAGGTTAAAGGTAAGGTTGTTGTGGTAGCGGAGTAATATGGTTAATCAAAGGGGTCAGACTCGATTGATTCCACCACAGAGCACACCGAGCGGCCTGCGGCCTCCACAGAGAAGGTATTAGAACTTAGGTTGAGTGTTTATCTTTTCTCTGTGACGCGAAGCGCTCTGTATTCTCGGTGGTTTAAGTGCTTAGTGTTTAAATATTTTCTAGAACTAATAGGTAAAAACATGGCTACAAATTTATTTGATCTAACAGGAAAAGTTGCACTGGTAACGGGCGCAAGTCGTGGTATCGGTGAAGCGATTGCGAAGCTATTAGCAGAGCAGGGCGCACACGTTATTGTTTCAAGCCGCAAGGTAGATGACTGCCAGTTGGTTGCCGATGCGATTACTGAGGCGGGTGGTTCCGCTGAAGCCTTAGCATGCCATGTCGGTGATATGGGGCAGATTGAATCATGCTTTGCTCATATCGAAAGCAAGCACGGCAAGCTCGATATTCTAGTTAACAATGCAGCAGCCAACCCATACTTTGGCCATATTCTTGATACAGACCTAGCGGCCTATGATAAAACTGTTGATGTAAATATCCGTGGTTACTTTTTTATGTCAGTCGCTGCAGGCAAATTGATGAAGAAAAATGGCGGTGGTGCCATCGTCAATACTGCTTCAGTTAATGGCTTACAGCCCGGCATGATGCAGGGGATTTATTCTATTACCAAAGCGGCGGTTATCAATATGACTAAAGCCTTCGCGAAGGAATGTGCACCGCTGGGTATCCGTTGTAATGCTATTTTGCCTGGCCTGACTAAAACCAAGTTTGCCGGGGCGTTATTTGCTAATGAGAAAATGCACAAAGCCGCAATGCAGATGATTCCTATGCATCGTCATGCAGAGCCAGAAGAAATGGCAGGTACGGTACTTTACCTCGTATCTGATG
>NZ_LWEY01000278.1:0-1041 GCF_001634935.1 Oleiphilus sp. HI0043
GGGATATTCTCAGTATTTGCCCTGGCCTCTTTGAATGCTAGCGGCTCTCCGTTTGAAAACATTCAAAATACTATGAGCTACCTTTTGTACCTAAGCATGAGCTGCTGCCTGGTTTACTTGAGAGAACTAAGACGAAAACAGCTTAAGCCACTGCGTCGTACAGATAACCTGACCAAAGCAGCCACCAAAGAACATCTAGATGATGACCTGACAAAAGAAATTCAACGCAGTGAACGTGAAGGCAGTGAATTGTCTACAGCCGCGTTGGCAATTGACAAAATATGTCTTTCCAAACTAAACCCTAAAGAACAAGATGCTGTCACGATTGCCATTGGCAAGTTGCTCCATAACAACCTTCGCTTGTTCGACAGTTACTACCTTTGGGAACATCATGAGTTTCTTATCGTCTTACCTCATACCAGCTCGATTCAAGCAGTCAAGATAGCAGACAGCCTGCGACTTAAAGTCCGCAAAGAAATTGAGATTCATGGAGAAAGTATTACCGTTAGTGCTGGCGTGTCCTGCTTAAATATCGGCGATGACAGTACCTCCATAACAGGCCGGGCAAGCCATGCCTTATCAGAAACACAAGCTACCAGTATTAATAGAACACACATCTATCGAGACATCGATGAGCTGCCCCAAGACGCAACGCCAGCCAATGCAGAAGGAGCACAATAATGTTCTCTGAAATCCAGCTTCAAACCCGTCTTACTGCCACATTATTTCTGCTTGGCGCAATTGCTATGGTTGTGCTTGGTATACAAAATTATCGCTACGGTCTCTATGAGCTCGTTTACGTTGCAACACTTCTAAGCATCGTTTATTTAAGCACAAGCCTCTACGCCAAGTTCTCCCCCGAAGCCAAATACCTCAAGCAAGCCTGTCTCGCTGTAGGTGTTATATCTGTTCTCAGCATTTTCGCCAATGCAGGCGAACACCCTGAGGAGCTTAAGCACTGGATATTTCCGATTGGTCTTCTTTGTTATCTATGCCTTCCCTATCGCCAAGCAAGCATATTCAACGTGGTGATGGGTGTGT
>NZ_LWEY01000279.1:0-608 GCF_001634935.1 Oleiphilus sp. HI0043
TGACTGACACGGGGGCATGGTCTGATGCTTCAGCGTCTACCTCATAGTTAGGGTTTTGCAGATGATCATCGTGCACGTCATAACTAACGACTTCCGCAATACTGCGTGGATTGTTAGCATCAAATTCCTTTGATAACAGCACATAATCTAAAACACTGCCCTTATTTGCAAAATAGTGTGTAGGGCTACGACGAGTTTCGATAGTTTTATCACTAATTTCAAAGGCATCGTAAAGTGTATGTTTTTCAACATTCAGCCTCTCCGCAGCAGAAAGGGATGAAACATATTTCGATCCAATTCTATCAATATGCCCGCCAGCCACCAGCAACTGCAAAGGCGTTGAGTCGATCGTATCATTTAGATCACCAAGCATAATGGTTGGCATATCTTCCTTCGCACTAGATTTCCAAAAGTCATTGTAGAGAAGAGCTGCTTCAGTTCCTCTCTGCATACTTGAAGCCCACCGACCATGCAGGTCGTCGTAAAGGAAATTACGAACTTGTTCATTGTCGGCTGTATCCACATAAAAGTGACGATCAAACTTCGACCTTTTAGACTTCAAGTGCGCCACATACACGGCAACCTTGGAGTAATCATCGATTTCAATA
>NZ_LWEY01000280.1:0-7294 GCF_001634935.1 Oleiphilus sp. HI0043
TCATCTGTATTTAAGCCAGTACCAGATTGTTCCGCATCAAACTTGGCTTTCCAGTTGTAGAGCAACTTATCTGTAATACCCAATGAAGCAGCCGCTTTAGGAACGCTATAGCCTTGCTCGGTGACCAGGGCAACCGCTTCTTGTTTAAACTCTGTTGTATAACTTCTGTTCTTTCGTTTTGTCATTTAACACCTCAATAATTGGATTATATTCCTTATTGAAGTGTCCTGTTTGATTAAAGCAGATCATTGCGAGGGGGCGTGTTTTGGATCGTCACAATGGCGAATACTGCTACAGGCAAATCGACAATAAAGCGCAGTGTTGCAATCGACAATAACTGAAAGTCGAATAACGGCCACTCAAAAAAATTATCAAGAGGAAGTGCTTGAATAACCATAGCGGGTTAAAATAGAGTTTGGTGAGTAAGGCCTTCGCAATAGCCTGCTTCAAAGCACCAAAGTGTTTTTTCTTAAGGTGGCACACAGCGGTTCAGTTTAGTCTCTTTTCCGTTTATTAGGACGTACGTGACGGTGAAGAATCCTGCTGTTTTCTTGTCTGACGAAGGTTCGTTTACGAAAAGCCCATAATTCGCGGCGAGCAATTTTTCCCGTTTCTTTAATATCGACAATTGGTTTTGGATACGTGGTTCCCAGAGATAGGTCATACAATGTTTCTTCCATAGGAGTCATCATCCACGGCGTGTGAATCAGCTCGTTTGGGAGTTTAGCCAATTCCGGTAGCCACATTCTGATAAACTCACCATTAGGGTCATGCTCTAGACTTTGTTTCACTGGATTGTAAATTCGAATGGTATTTGTGCCTGTGACGCCAGCCTGCATCTGAAACTGCGCATAGTGAATACCGGGCTCGAAGTCCAAAAAAAGCTTGGCTAGATAATGTACACCTTGCCGCCAATCCTGCAGCAAATGATGACAAAAAAAGCTGACGAGCATGGATCGCATTCGAAAGTTCAAATAACCCGTTTCGATTAAACATCGCATGCATGCATCAACAATGGGGTAGCCCGTTTTTCCATCTTGCCAAGCTTGGCGATGGCAAAGGGAATCATTGTCTTCTCGATAGCTGAATAACGCGTAAGCGCGATTGACAGGTCTTTCTTCCATTTCATGTTCACTTTCAAACTTTTGGATAAAATGGCAGTGCCAATGCAAACGTGAACACAAGGTATTCGCCGTTTTACGCCACCCCTGTTCGCGACGATGAAGTAAGGTTCGCTGATAAAACTGCCGCAGGCTAATATTTCCCCAAGCCAGGTAAGGAGACATGCGGGAACAGCTCTTTCGGCTTTCAAGTGGTTTTGATATTTTATAGGCATAGTCTTGACCTCTTGATCTAAAAAAAGAAGCGAGTGTTCTCTCAGCCCATTTTTCACCCCCATGTTGCATCCTAGGATGCGTTTCAAGCCAAGAAGGCTCCATTGCATCATTCGGATGATGATGTGCTAGAGAAATAAGGTTAGCGCCTCGAAGGTCGGGATTGTCTAAACCCATGCGCATGATACTGTGCCAGTGCTTGTCCCAATTGCTTCGGTGGGTCAGCCCTCGAATGACTCCGCCCGTTGGGCTTTCTTGCCAGTCTATTTGGTGTTTGGCTAGCCAATCAGCTATTTCCTTATCGCGCTCATAGGTAGCACGTATACCGGTCTCTTCATAGCTGAATAATCGATTGATTGTGAAATGGCTATGGATTTCCTCTAACGCCTTAAGAACCTTGCCCCGAAAGCAATGGATCTGCGTGTTAAAGGCCTTGAGTTGACGATTCAAATCGGCTAAAGACTGGCAAATAAAACGCCAATGGCGCACGTCGTAGTGAGGGTCTTGTATTAGCAGATCTTCGAAGATATAGATCAGTAAGGTGGGATTTTTGCCTGCACAAGCTTCCTTCAGGGGAGTATGATCACGTAACCTGAGATCACGCTTAAACCATACAACGTTAATGCCCTGGTTTTGAGTTGGTTGTTTGGTTCGTAAGTCGCTGATTTGTTGATGTAAACCTTGAGCTGACATGAATTCTATTCAATCCTAACTATGATGTTTGTTACGTTTACGTTTGGAAGGGGGAAAAAGATCACCTACAGAGTGATCTATTCCACGGGGTAAACGTACATTTACTAAATGATGAAAAGCCTCTAACGGTAATGAGTCTAAAAAAGTAGACGCGTGCTGAGGAGAAGGGGCTGAATGTCTTTCTGTCGGAGGAAAAGGCGTGTTGTTTGTAAGCCCAGTGCTTGTAAGACTAAGGTCTTGTTTTTACGGAGAAGATAACGGGGAAATAGACGATGTTTACCATTAAGGCATTGATTCAATTTAGTATGATACTTTTCAGTGTGTTAGCGGTGGGGTGCAGCACGGGAAGCTGGCGAGAAGCGTCTAGAGACTCTTCCGGGCTCGCCCCTTTGTCTACCGAAACTCCCGAAGCGGTTATTCAGGTATATGGTGCCGATGCATGGGGGTGGCGAGGTTGGTTTGCGATACATACTTGGATTGCGGTGAAAGCAAGAGATGCTTCTGAATATACCGTTCTTGAAGTGATAGGTTGGCGTGCCAAACGAGGACTGTCTGTGTTGAGAGTCGAGAATGATATTCCTGATAGGTATTGGTTTGGTAGTCAGCCCCAAATTCTTTTGGATAAGCGAGGTGACGAAGCAGAAGAGTTGATCGAAGAAATAGTTGCTTTAGCTGAACGTTACCCCTGGGCTAACGAGTATAAAGTTTTTCCTGGCCCGAACAGCAACACCTTTCCAGCTTGGATAGCAGCGCAGGTGCCCGAACTGGGCTTGGAGCTTCCCTTTAGTGCTATTGGCAGTGGTTACGTAGATTAACAGGGCGAAGAGTTTATGACTGAATATCAACCTATGACTTTGTTGATGAACGCTAGGCAAGAGGCCAAGCAAAACCAGGACCCCAGTGCTAAATATTGCACACTCGCGACACTCGAGCAAAATGATGCGTCTCAACCAAGAATGCGCACCTTGGTCGTACGCGAAATCAATGCAGATAGTTGTGTACTGTTTGTGAACAAACTTGCCCAAAAGAACCTACTACATTTAAACGAGGCGAAGGTAGAACTGCTATTTTTCTATCCTTCGCTACTACAGCAATTTAGAGTTCGGGGTGAATTGTCATTAATGTGTCCTGAGGTTCTTGAAACTCACTGGCAGCATAAACCTTATATTTCAAAGTTGCTGGATCATTTTTATCATACTGTCGCGCACCAGAGCGCTGCCCTGGAAGGCTCATTTGAGGTAGAACGGGGTATTAACGCGCTGAAAGAAAAGTACCCTAATCCTGATACAGTTCCTTTCACAGATAATGCGCTTGGGCTGGTGGTGTCTGTGAATTATCTAGAGTACTGGCGAGGCCATGAAACTGGCTTGCATGAGCGCACTTTATATCGACATATAGGCCACAGTTGGGAACGAGCTGCGCTTGTTCCTTGAATAGCGCGAACTATTGGGCTGCACTCTCTGCTACTCTTGGCGCCAATCATGTTTTCTGCACGTGGCAGGTTTGAGTCCCTAACCGATAGGATTGGTGTAGGGAAAATGGTTAAGGGGTGTTGATGCGAATGTTCGCGTATCTGATACCCTAATCTGTGGGTACCATGGTGGCAAGATTCAGTAGTGGGTGTGGATTGACTAAGTAAAATAAAAGAGGGCCGCAGGTTTGTCGACAAATTACTCTTAGCTCTTGTTTATAAGTATATGTATATCTGTGCTGCGGATATCTCAAACGATTACAATAACCCTGATGCTACTAAATTAATTAAGAGATCTTTTGATAGCCTCCTCTAATACACTGTCTAAGGGGGTTACCTGAGATCTGAACAAGGAAATACTTGATAAATCGGAAGAGATGAGGAACTTGTTGAAGTTCCAATTTGGTGATTTTTCAGTCCGTTGTTTTAGCATTTTGTAGAAGTCGTTTTGTTGAGGTCCTGTTACATAGCTCGGCGCTAGCATGGTGAAACTAACGCCGAAGTTTTTGAAGCAGACGCTAGCTGTTTCTGCTTCAGTTGCTAATTCTTGCCTGAAGGAGTTAGAAGGGAAACCGACAATTTCCAAACCCTCATCTTTATATTTTTGATAAAGCGCTTCAAGTTGAGATAGCTGAGGGGTAAATCCGCATCGGCTTGCTGTATTAACGATAAGCAAGGTTTTCCCTTCAAAAGCCTGACAGAAGTCAATAGATTTTGAAGAGTGAAGACGCTTGGATTCATAGTTTAGCAAGGGGTCACAGCTTGCGTAACTTAATGATGTATTCGCCAAGCATAGCAAACCAATGATCGTAATTTTTGCTAGATGCTTCATATAAATATTTCTCCCTTCAATCGAATTAAGGATGCGCTGAAATCGAAGTTATTAAGTATATATATTTAGATACGCGAATTCTTAGTTTCTGGTTCACTTGGGTTTATACCTTGGCGTGTTGACCTTGTATCGAATTAGGACCAACCCTAAAATTTATTCTAAGTTCTTATTGTTTTAAATCATGGCCCTGGCTATTGGAGGTAAGAGCGAGTGCAGCGAAGCACTTTGCTCAGAATTATGGTAAAACAAACACGTCAGTTTAAGGTTTGTACGTTTAACCTTTTTAACTATATTGAACCTCCCAATGCATTTTACGAGTTGGAGAATATTTATACTGACCAACAATGGCGTAAGAAGGAAGCATGGATACTTAGGCTTCTGAAAGTAATTGGCGCAGATATTGTTGGTTTTCAGGAGGTGTTTTCCGTATCGGCTCTGAATAGCTTGTCAAAGTCAGCGGGCTTTGACTATTTTGCAACAGTCGAACAGCCCAACAAGAAGTCTGACTATCTGTTTGATATGCCCGTTGTCGCGATTGCTTCAAAATTCCCCATCCTATCTAGTGAAGCAGTTTCGGTTGATCAATATTTGATTCAGAGTTTGGGGCTCAACTCAGAATTTGTTTTTAGTCGTCAGCCGATCAGGGCCGTTATTGAAATCGATGATTACTCCAAGGTTGCCGTGTATGTGGCGCACTTGAAGTCTAAAAGGTCGAAGTTTGATCGTCACTTTTATGTGGATACAGCCGACAATGAACAAGTTCGTAATTTCCTTTACGACGACCTGCATGGTCGGTGGGCTTCAAGTATGCAGAGAGGAACTGAAGCAGCTCTTCTCTACAATGACTTTTGGAAATCTAGTGCGAAGGAAGATATGCCAACCATTATGCTTGGTGATCTAAATGATACGATCGACTCAACGCCTTTGCAGTTGCTGGTGGCTGGCGGGCATATTGATAGAATTGGATCGAAATATGTTTCATCCCTTTCTGCTGCGGAGAGGCTGAATGTTGAAAAACATACACTTTACGATGCCTTTGAAATTAGTGATAAAACTATCGAAACTCGTCGTAGCCCTACACACTATTTTGCAAATAAGGGCAGTGTTTTAGATTATGTGCTGTTATCAAAGGAATTTGATGCTAACAATCCACGCAGTATTGCGGAAGTCGTTAGTTATGACGTGCACGATGATCATCTGCAAAACCCTAACTATGAGGTAGACGCTGAAGCATCAGACCATGCCCCCGTGTCAGTCACCATCGAAACGGCCTTTTAAAGACTCCTAGACTCTGCTGTCGCCTAAAAAGCAATTCCAAATCAATCCTCACATTACTGCTGACAGTGATCCATATCGAGTTTGTATTCGTAGACCTTACTGATAACTGGTAACGAATTCGAGAAGAGTAAGTTGGAACAGTCAGCAGTAACAATCCGTCGCGACACATTGTACTACGATGGCGAATGCCCTCTATGTACAGCTGAGGTGTGTCGATTGAAGAAACATGCAGGCGACAATCTCACGATTAAGAACGTACATGATTTGGATTCAACAACTGAATCGCCGAGCAAAGATGTTTTGCTGAAGAGGCTGCACTTGCAAACTTCTGACGGAGAGTGGTTAGTAGGCGTTGATGCAAATGTTAGGGCTTGGCATCACACGCCCTACGCTCGTTTTTGGCGGGTACTTAACTGGCCTTTCATTCGTTTGTTTAGCCGCTGGGGATATGAAATATGGCTAGCGTATCGCCAGTATAGAAGTAAAAAGCAACCCTAGAACCAGAGTCCTGAATGTAGAGTAGGTAAAAAAGAATGTTTAAATGGTTTAGCAAAAATCCTTCTAAAAAACTCGTGAAAGCTTATGAAGCGAAGCTCACCGAGGCGATGCATGCACAGCGCAATGGCGACATAAGAGCCTATTCTATGCTCAGCAAAGAAGCCGATGATATTTATCAGAAAATACAAAGTGTTATGGCTAAAGAAAGTGCTTAGGGCAGGTCATCACGATGTCTAATCAATTTTTCTATACCGAAAGGCTCGGATCGATGAAGTTTATCTTGCTAGCTTGTTCTGTATTTGTGAGTTCCTTACTCACAGGGTGTAGCTTGGTTAAATACACGATTGAGCATGCTCCCTATTCGCTTATTCAGTCAGATGGAAATTTTGAGATCCGACATTACGACCAGATGTTATTGGTTTCCACAACGATGAATAGTGAAAAGGGGAGATCGTCAAACGATAGTGCTTTCAAACGACTTTTTGCTTATATCTCCGGCGAAAATAGTAAGGGGCAAGATATCAGCATGACCGCGCCTGTGTTCATGGATCAAGACAAAGCAACTAAAATGTCTTTTGTTCTTCCCGAAGATTTCAGGATTGAGACAGCACCGGCGCCGAGAGACCCAAACGTTTCTTTGGAGCGAGTCAATGATTACACCGTTGCAGCGATTCGCTTCAGTGGTTGGCTGGACGAGGACACAATAGAAAGCAAGAAAAGCGAACTATTGGCTTGGTTGAATGAGCAGGATATCAAAGCCATTGGGCAGCCTATTATTGCCGGTTATGATCCACCTTCGTCAATTCCTTTTTTTAGACGAAATGAAGTTCTAATCCCGATAGAGTAGACCCCATCTTTGTGTTCGTATGCCATGAGTGTGAGAAGGGTGCTATCTAACTGGTCTCTTCTGGACAGTGTGTAGATCCTAATCTATCTTTGATAGTGATCTGCTTTAATCAAACAGGACACTTCAATAAGGAATATAATCCAATTATTGAGGTGTTAAATGACAAAACGAAAGAACAGAAGTTATACAACAGAGTTTAAACAAGAAGCGGTTGCCCTGGTCACCGAGCAAGGCTATAGCGTTCCTAAAGCGGCTGCTTCATTGGGTATTACAGATAAGTTGCTCTACAACTGGAAAGCCAAGTTTGATGCGGAACAATCTGGTACTGGCTTAAATACAGA
>NZ_LWEY01000281.1:0-1018 GCF_001634935.1 Oleiphilus sp. HI0043
CAAAATAAGACTATATTTACGATTAGAATAAATTTACGTTTAATTTAGGCAATTTTTGTTGAAAGATTGCGTATCAAGGATGGCCCAAGAAGAGACATTATGCCGACAGATACAAATTACATCATTATTCAGCTGCTAATCGGCACCTTTGCTTGTTTGTGCATTAGCGTCGCTTACATTATGTTTTTGAAGCATAAGCTGACAAAGCTTAAGCCGGGGAAACATCATACTTTTGAATATGCCTACGATGGAAAAACGGTAGGCAAGACTGCGCCTGATTCAGAAGGTGAGGAAGAGTCTGTCGAAGATGGAATGAACAAACTGGATGAATTGTCCGGCCAGCAATTAAGTTTGAGCTCGCAACTTAAAGATATGACATCTGAGAATGACCGGCAAGCCTTTAGTGATTCTGAGCGGCAGCGTTTGCTTGAACATATTGAGGCACTCGAAGCCTCCTTGAAAGAATCAGGAAAGCGGATTACCTCAATGAATGTTCAATATCAGCAAGCTAGCCGAGACATTGAAAAAGAGGCTAATAAAGTTTCAAGCCTAAAGAGGGTTGTTGATGCTGTTGATACAAGCAATGAGAGAGAAGAATCGTTAATCGAAAAAACACAGCAGCTTTCGGAACAACTGGACGAGAAAGTGAAGGAGATTAAGAAATTACGAATTAATTCATCACTTATGACCAAAGAGCTTGATGATCTCAAGGCGGACAACAGTGAAGCCTACCTATTAAAGCAGTCGCTTGAAGAGGCACAGCAAAAACTGAAACGTTCTGAAGCTGAGCGCGAAACCCTCGAAAGCAACTATGTCGACCTCGCAGAAAACAGTCAGTCCCCTAAAGAATTGCAAGACGAGCTGAACCGCTTGAAAAAAGAGTATGAAATGCTTGAGCAGCGTTTCATTAGTTATGGCAACTCGGGTGCTGCCTAGCGTACCCTTTTTCTACTAAGTGAATATCACTTGCGTGCCTTGCTCAGGCTGGTAGTCTAGCGCCTTCAAATTACTTTAAGGA
>NZ_LWEY01000282.1:0-1045 GCF_001634935.1 Oleiphilus sp. HI0043
GTGCCGATGAATTTGGCATACTCACCTACAACAAAGATAAGCGTCAAGCTATTTAGATTGCGAAAACCATACAGACCGCAATAAAAGACCTAAACTTCACCTGGCATGGAAAAAGTTTCACGACCAGCATTAGTATCGGCATTGTTTCAATTAATAATAAAACCTCTTCGGTCCAGTCCGTTCTGAGCTGTGCTGACATGGCCTGCAATGTCGCCAAAGAAAAAGGTCATGACGGCCTTAAATGGTACAGTGAAGATGACCCAGAGCACTTACAACGGCGAAGTGAAATGCAATGGGTCAGCCGCATTAAACGAGCGATAGCTGATGATTTGTTTATACTCCACTTCCAGAGCATGAAAGGCCTCCAAAAACACTGTAGTGGCGGTGCACACGGCGAGTTTCTGGTTCGACTTAATGATGACTCAGAACTGATTTACCCCGGCTCCTTTATTCCCGCAGCCGAGCGCTACAAACTTATGCCACGTTTACATAGATGGGTGGTAAAAAATGCGTTTAAGTACTTGGCTGAATCAGGTTTAGGGTATCAGGATCAAGGAACATTTTTCATCAACTTGTCAGGTAATTCACTTAGTGACGCCTCTTTCTTTGAAGATATTCGGCATTTACTAAAAGAGTTTGAGTTCATTCCTGAACGTATTTGCTTCGAGATTACCGAAACCAGTGCTATCGACAACCTTAAGGATGCCGTAGAGTTTATTTCCGAGATCAGAGAAGAAGGTTTTAAATTTGCACTCGATGACTTTGGTGCTGGGATGAGCTCCTTTTCTTATCTTAAGAAGATTCCAGTAGATTATCTGAAAATTGATGGCAGCTTTGTCTTGAACTTGTTACACGATCCGATTGATCGTGGAATTGTTGAAGCTTGCAATGGTATTAGCCATGCAGCGGGCTTGCAGACCATTGCGGAATTTGTAGAAAACCAGGAAACCGCCGACGCACTAAAAGAAATTGGTGTAGACTTCGCTCAAGGCTTTGGTATCGAAAGGCCTGGCCCACTTCAATAACGTACTATTTGCTCCCAATG
>NZ_LWEY01000283.1:0-861 GCF_001634935.1 Oleiphilus sp. HI0043
AGTTTTCCCTTACTTAGCGGCTGAAAATTCCAAGTAACATTTGGCACCTCTAGCTTAGAAAAGTAATCTAAAACAGCTTTGGTACCTTTATCTTCCTCAGCATAAAACACGGTTGCGGTTAAACGTAACTTACTGGGTGGGTAGTTGACGTATGAACTTAACTGATAGCTCAAGGTATTAGAGTAGTTCCAGCAATGACTTACGATTTCCAGATCAAACTCACCTGAAACAGCTGACCGAGTTTCGGTTTCAGGAATGGGGTCGCGAAACCACGACACGGGTAACAAAGGCTTAACAAACCACCGAAATAGTTGTATCAAATATGAATCATAACGAAGTGGCGGATAAGTTTTGGTTTGTTGCATCAAGACGTTTCCCAGAGAAAGTATCGTAGCCAAGGATATTACCATAAGAGCAATAAAATGGTTCCTATTATTAAGACATACTCAATCCCATAAACGGTGAAGGAAGACAACACAAGCCCCAAACTTGTCCACATATTTTTTTGTATGTTAGTATCGCCGCCATTTATTGAAATACCTATCAGATCCAGGATTCATAATGCTTTATAGAAGTGAAGTTGACGGTTTACGAGCCATAGCAGTGCTACCAGTCATTCTTTTCCACGCTGGACTATTTGGTTTTAGCGGTGGCTATGCTGGCGTCGATATCTTTTTTGTTATCAGCGGTTATTTGATTACCCGTATCATTCTGGATGAGCTGAACGCAGGTACTTTTACGATCAGAAACTTCTATGAGCGTCGCGCACGTAGAATCTTACCCGCTTTATTTAGCATGCTGACTGTAACAACGCTTATTGCCGTTGTCGTGATGCCTTCAGAGCTTTTTAAATCTTATGCC
>NZ_LWEY01000284.1:0-645 GCF_001634935.1 Oleiphilus sp. HI0043
CCACACCTTGTAATTTTACGTCGCTCATATAAGCACCTCATTTAACTTATAACCAAACAAGCCGACTTTGATTTTCATCAAAGCCGGCATCATATCAACTAAGCACTAAACCCTTACTGAAGAAGAGATAGAACTTGCTGAGGTCTAGCATTTGCTTGTGACAATACTGAAATACCTGCCTGCTGTAGAACCTGAGACTTAGACAATGCCGCAGTTTCTGCCGCGAAGTCCGCATCACGAATTCGAGAGTTTGCAGCTGACAAGTTTTCACTACTGACAGAGTTGTTTGAAATAGTAGACTCAAAACGGTTTTGAATCGCACCCAGTTTCGCTTGCTCACTTGCTACCTGGTTAATAGCGTTATCGATCGCAGTAATTGCTTCTTCAGCACCCTCTAGGGTACTAATATCGACATCTTTCAGTAGTGTACCCGACTCTGATCCACCAAAGCTACCAACTGCATTAAAACCAGCCCGCTCATTATTGCCCGTTAGCGTACCCACTGAGAACTCACCAGCCGCCTCAAGCGTAACGCCAGCAACATAGTTTTCATCAGTCGTAAAACCCGAGTCACCAGCCGTAGCCACAGTCAATTCAATATTACGACCATCTTCAGCAACCAAAGTGTATTGATTATTATCCAAT
>NZ_LWEY01000285.1:0-1457 GCF_001634935.1 Oleiphilus sp. HI0043
CTAACTGTTGACCTATGGGAACACGCTTACTACATCGACTTCCGTAATGTTCGTCCGAACTACCTGACAGCGTTCTGGAAGCTGGTTAACTGGGAATTTGTTGCAGCAAACCTAGCAGCATAATTCTTCTGAACCTCCTTAGTGACTAAGGAGGTTCAATCTCCCAAGCCTTTAACCAAAGCTCTTAGCTTCATCCCACTTAATAGCAAAACGATAAAATAAGAAACGATTCCGACGACAACCAAAGCTAGCAACTTAGTTATTCGCTCCCAAACACTCATATCAAACCAAATTTCGGTTTCAACATTCATCCAGGAAACCGCCAACACCATCGCAACAACAGCAACAACTATCCGCAGCACAAATAAAGCCCAACCTTCGCTTCTATGATAAACATCACGCTTCACTAAGCCACTCAAAAGCCACAAAGCATTCATCCAAGACGAAAGCGCTGTCGCTAATGCCAAACCTGTATGTTGCAAAGGCCAGATCAGAATCAAATTGAAAACCATGTTGGCACACATCGCCCATATGCCAATCTTTACAGGCGTCTTCATATCTTGTCTTGAAAAGTACCCGGGAGCCAAGACCTTAATCAACATAAATGCCAAGAGCCCTAAGGCATAGGCACGTAAGCTCATTGCCGACATATAGACATCGCGTTGCTCTAATGCACCGTAATAAAATAGCGACGTCACCAAAGGTTCAGCAAGAACAATCAAAGCAACAGCTGCCGGAACGCCCATCAACAGAACTATCCGTATAGCCCAGTCCAGCGTGTCAGAAAAAGCTTTGTGAGACTGACTGCTATGCTTTCGAGACAAACTAGGTAAAATCACTGTCGCAATGGCAATACCGAAAATCCCCAAAGGCAACTCAGCTAAACGATCCGAATAATAAAGCCAAGAAACGCTTCCTGTTTGTAGAAATGACGCTAACACTGTATCGAGCAACAGATTAATCTGGCTTACAGAAACACCAAATAGTGCTGGAACCATCAGTATAAAAATACGTCGAACACCTTCATGACGATAATCCAGGCGTGGCCGAGGCATCAAGCCCATTTTTATCAAGAAGGGAAACTGAAAAAACAGCTGTATCAGGCCTGCAATAAAGACCCCCCATGCCAAGCCCATGACTGGCTCTGTAAATAACGGCGTTAACCAAAGCGCCGCTGATATGAGCACCAAGTTAAGCAAAACAGGTGTAAAAGCGGGTATCGCAAAGTAACCATAGCTATTCAATATTGAACCAGCAAAAGCGGTCAAAGAGATCAACAGCAAATAGGGAAAGGTTATCCTCAACATATCGCTGGCAAGGTTATATTTTTCTGTATCCTCAAGAAAACCCGGAGCAAACAAAGCCGTTAGCCATGGAGCGCCCATGACCGCTAAAGCCGTAATAAGTAGTAATACCAGCCCCAACACACCTGCAACCGAGTTAACCAACTGCCTGAC
>NZ_LWEY01000286.1:0-823 GCF_001634935.1 Oleiphilus sp. HI0043
TTGTTTCATCACTTGAGCAAGTGATTCGAATCCGTACTGGCGAAACCGGTAGTGACGCTGTATAGATAAGCCTATAATGCGAGTAGTGAGCTACTCGCATTAGCTCAGCTTCAAAGCAGCTAACTAAAAGGAGGCACAAATGAAACATCCAACAAGATGGGTATTCATTCTAAGCTTTCTTCTTTCTTTACAAGCCTCTCTTAGCTATTCACAAGAAAAAACTTCACACACCTCTCCCGACAATAAATCTACTATCATTCTTGGCTATAAAGAAGGCAGCAAACCGCCCTATATCGGCAACAAAAATGATAATAGCGGTGCATACCGAGAACTTTTCTCTAAAGCAGCAGAGATGATAGGACTCTCACTTGAAATCGTAAGGTTACCTAAAAAACGTGTTTATCATCACCTTAAAGAAGGTGATATCGATTTCTATCCTTCGTCTGGTTTTTCAGAAAAAAGATCACAGTTTTTATATTGGCTGGACAATGGCTTTCTATCGAAACAAGCCTTAGTCTCAGACATTACAGACTTCGAAATAAAAGACTTTGAGAAGGCGAAAGGTACTTTGCTTGTCCCTTTAGGAGGTAGTTCCGCTGAATATGCCAAAGGCGCTCCTCAAGTAAGTATTCAGAAAATGGGCAAATTGCCTATTGATAAAGCAATTCAGGCACTGAAACTAGGTAGAGGTAATTTCTATGTATATGATATAGATATCTTGGATTATTACTTAAAACGAAACCGCATTAAGCAGTTTAGTGACATTGGCCTACGGCTTCACCCAAATGCAATTGAGAAGGAATACTCTTCGTTAAAAGCGGCC
>NZ_LWEY01000287.1:0-568 GCF_001634935.1 Oleiphilus sp. HI0043
CAATGCAAAGGCTTCACTTTCTTCCAGATCATCTGGCAGTTTGCTAACCTTCAAACCAAGTATTTTCTGATAGTAGTACTTAAGAGGTGAAGACAAGGCGCTAAGCAATTCTTCCAAAGACAGACTTTGGATCTGTATTTCTGTTTCATCGTCTTCGACGAGTTGATCACTTTGAGGCTCAGCAAACATATCGAACTGATGTAATGGAGGCGCGTCTATTTCCAGAACATTGGCATTTGTTTCATCCTCTTCTCTAGACTCAAGTTCCAAGCCTCTGGAAAGGTCTTCCTGCTTTGGCGAAAACAGTGTCATCCAGTCCATGTTGTAGCTTTTGTCTAGTATTTTTTCACTGTGCGATTCAGAAACTTTTTCACAATAATAGTCGGAGTGAAAAGCTTGCAGGCGGTGCTGCTTGGTCCACAACTCCACTACATCGGCATCTGCTTCGTTCTCTATTTTAAAATACGTGCGGCAATAATCCTGTAGCTCACTCACTAGTACAGAGGGGTAGCGAATAGAATTATCGCTAATATTGCGACCCGTATAGCTGATATACAGATAATTCCTG
>NZ_LWEY01000288.1:0-794 GCF_001634935.1 Oleiphilus sp. HI0043
CACTGATATCACCGTCAATTACATCACTAGCAGTTGCGCCAGCGTCTGTATATAAAGTGCCTTGCTCATGATTAACTGTAGTACTACCGGTAATAGTGATGAGTGGAGCGCTTCGGTCTGCAACGATAATGTCTCGTGTTACGGTTGTCGCAGCATTGCTTTGTGAATCCGTCACATCATAACTGAGTGTATAAGTTCCAGCGGTATTTGAGTCGACTGAGCCTGTGATGACAATACTAGATGAAAGGTCTCCGTCTGCGGCATCTATTGCAGTGGCACCAGGGTCGGTAGAGGTAGTTTGCAGCTCGTGTAAAATGGGGTTGTCGCCAAGTAGCGTGATGGCCGGCACTCCGGTATCGACAACATTAATTGTACGAACTACCGTCGTTGCAGCGTTTCCTGCCGAGTCGCTGACATTATAGGAAAGTGTATAAGTGCCAATTGTGTTTGGGTCAACCGAGCCAGATACGCCAATATCGGCACTAACATCGCCGTCTATAATATCGGATGCTGTTGCACCAGGGTCAACGAATATGGTGCCTACTTCATGATCCAAAGGGTTTGCGCTAAGTAAGCTTATTACCGGTGCTGTGCGGTCAGCAACGTCAACAACTCTGCTGATTGGTGCGCCTGCATTGCCCGCGGCATCACTTACGTTATAAGTGATGATATATACACCGGCGGTATCACTATCTACTGTATCTCCGCCGACTACAATACTCGTAGTGATGTCTCCATCGGTATTGTCATTTGCGCTTGCGCCAGCATCTGTATAGGGGGTTCGTAATTCATGC
>NZ_LWEY01000289.1:0-1083 GCF_001634935.1 Oleiphilus sp. HI0043
CATCTCGTTCCACCAAACCAACCAGTTAAAGGTACTAAGCAAGGTGCCAAGATGAGCCAGAATAGAAAAGCGGCTCAAAGACCAGGAAATAAGAACAAGCAGGGAAATAGAAAGAATCAAAAGGGAAAGATTCTGACCCAGCATACTGGCCTTCCTCCCCGTAAAAGTAAGTAAGAATATTTAACAGACCTAAAAGTGTGCAGCAATACTCACAAATTTGTATTGCTGCACAACAATCCCTATAATCCGCCCCCCCGTTTAAACGACATTTTAATGACCGAGAGAAGCCTTCTCTCAACCAGAGGTATTCATGTTCGAACCCCGCGCAAGCTCGCATCTCAGTATCAAGAACGACGTCCTATCCGGCTTAACCGTTGCATTGGCGCTAGTCCCTGAAGCTGTTGCATTTGCCTTTGTTGCAGGCGTGGAGCCAATTGTTGGTTTGTATGCTGCTTTCATGGTCGGACTCATTACGGCTTGTATCGGTGGTCGACCAGGAATGATTTCGGGTGCTACCGGTGCTCTTGCCGTTGTTATGGTATCGCTGGTCGCACAACACGGTGTTGAATACCTCTTTGCTACGGTAGTTTTAATGGGAATCATACAAATTGCGGCAGGCATGCTAAAACTAGGCAAGTTTATTCGCATGGTTCCCCACCCGGTTATGCTTGGCTTCGTTAACGGCCTCGCGATTGTGATTTTCCTCGCTCAACTTAGCCAGTTTGGAGAAAACAACGGCACGGGCTGGTTGCAAGGAACAGGACTAGAAGGTTCCATTATTGATATTGCCTGGCTCGAAAGTAATGCCATGATCACAATGCTTACTCTCGTTTTTGCTACCATGGCTATTATTCATTTCTTACCCAAATTAACCAAGGCGATACCTTCATCACTGGCAGCCATTGTCATTGTCTCTTTGGTCGTCATTTTCTTTGGCCTTGATACTCGAGTGGTAGGTGACGTTGCATCAATTTCCGGCTCTTTACCTAGTTTTAGCATTCCATCAGTGCCTTTCACTCTGGAGACATTGTGGATCATCTTGCCTTATTCTTTTATATTGGCAGCGATTGGCTTGATTGAATC
>NZ_LWEY01000290.1:0-765 GCF_001634935.1 Oleiphilus sp. HI0043
TTCGCTTTGTTTCCTTTATTAGTCTATATACTGAAAATAAGTTTTATTGAATTTTGGAGCAAGTACAGTAAATTATGGTGCCTACTATTTAGCGCCTAAGTGTATCGTTTTTATGGCCGATAGTTTACCCTATTGGCGACCTCATTTCTGACGATTTTTAGCTATGCGCATTTCACTCTCTCATCATGCAAAACAACTCGCTAAGCCCAATACTGCTTGCAGCAACCGGTGCCTCTCCAAGCTCTGCGTATTGAGAGCTGATTCGAATAGTAAGCTAAGTCAGTAACCAAGTATATTGTAATGACTGAATGCCACTCAAAGGGAATATTCAAATGAAATATAACAACATTCTTGAAACCATCGGCAACACGCCGCACGTACGAATCAACAAGCTTTTCCGAGACGATATCGAAGTATGGATGAAGGTCGAACGCTTTAATCCCGGCGGCAGCATTAAAGACCGTATTGGCCTCGCTATGATCGAGGCCGCCGAGAAGTCAGACCAGATCAACAAAGATACCGTTATTGTTGAACCGACATCAGGAAACACCGGCATCGGTCTGGCTCAAGCAGCTGCGGTAAAAGGCTATAAGCTGATTCTAGTTATGCCGGAGTCAATGTCTATAGAACGTCGAAAGTACATGACAGCTCTGGGTGCCGAGCTCGTACTAACACCAAAAGAAAAAGGCATGGGCGGTGCAATTGAAACAGCTGCCGAACTAGTTACAAAAGGCAGTAATCACTGGATGCCACAACAATTTACCA
>NZ_LWEY01000291.1:0-482 GCF_001634935.1 Oleiphilus sp. HI0043
TTTGGAATCCCCCCACATGCAAGCCGAAATTACTCCCAACCAAGCAAGTAACTTGAACGCTAATATGCTTGACCCTCTGATTGAACTATTGAATATCGGTGGCCCAGTCGTCTGGATTCTTCTTGCCCTTTCGGTAATATCCCTGTCTATCGTTTTGTTGAAATGTTGGCAGTACTTTTCGGCGAAGGTCGAACAAAGTGCAGAGTGGGAAGCCAGCTTGTCCGCATGGGAACAAGGCCGTTATGACGAGGCACTCAATACCTTAGACAATAAGCAAGCCATTCCAAAGCTAGTTCTTCATGCCATGGATGGTCACCTAGCCAACGAAGATCAAAACATTCTTGAGCGAGAGCTGACACGCCAAGCCAATCAAATCATCATGGACTTGCGCGGATTGCTGAAGCCATTGGAAGTCATTGCCACCTTAAGCCCATTACTAGGTTTGATGGGAACCGTGCTTGGTATGATTGAGGCCTTTCAGC
>NZ_LWEY01000292.1:0-805 GCF_001634935.1 Oleiphilus sp. HI0043
CCAGCTGGAATCGCTAGCAATCAAATTTGCTGGCTTACAAGGCAAGGAAGTACCCACTATAGACAAGATCATGATCCGTATTTTTGCTGCAGACCACGGTGTTGTTGATGAAGGTGTTTCGGCCTTCCCTCAAATCGTGACAGGTGAGATGGTAAAAAACTTTGCCGCTGGCGGTGCCGCGATTACCGTATTAGCTCGCCAATTGAATGCTGATTTCGGCGTAATTAACCTAGGCACAGTCAATGAACTCGCTCCCTTAGATAGCGTGACTGACCAGCGTATTACTGCCGGCACCGCGAACTTCTGCCAGCAAAGCGCGATGAGCGAGGAACAACTAAGCCAAGCACTAGAAGCCGGGGCTCAATCAGCATCACAAGCAAAAGAGTTGGGTATCGAGCTGTTTATTGGTGGTGAGATGGGCATAGGTAATACCACCAGCGCTTCCGCTTTAACAGCAGGCTTGACTGACTTACCTGTGGAGCAGCTCATCGGAAGAGGAACGGGTATTGATGACGAAGGTATCCAGCGAAAGCTCAAGGCTGTACAACAAGGCTTAGACCTTCACAAAACCAGTGATACGACAGCAAGCGAACTATTGGCCAAGCTTGGCGGCTTTGAAATTGCCGGACTGGTTGGCGCCTATATTCGCTGCGCTCAACTGGGTATTAGCGTTTTGGTAGACGGTTTTATCAGCTCGGCAGCAGCCTTAGTAGCAACGCGAATTAACCCCTCTATTCGTCCCTGGTTGTTTTTCTCTCACTGTTCAGAAGAAGCCGGTCATAAACACCTATTGCAAACACTTGAA
>NZ_LWEY01000293.1:0-1323 GCF_001634935.1 Oleiphilus sp. HI0043
CTGCAAAGTTAAATTGTCATCGCTGCCCGCTGCCAGGGCTTCATTAACCAACTCTTTTGCCAAACTATCTGGTACTTTCCCTGTCTCCTCAAAAGCTCTCGTAATCGTATTCGCCAAATGCTTTTCAGTAAGAAACTCATACACCCCGTCAGTAGCAAGAATAAAGATATCTCCCTCACTTAGAGGAAGCGCTCGATAGTCCATTTCCAAAGTGTCATGAACGCCCAATGCGCGGGTCAGGTAACTCGTTTCTGCATCAACGACATGTCGATGATCCTTGGTTAGTTGCTCAAGGTTATTGTCAGCAAGCCTGTAGATACGTGAATCACCAGAGTGAAAGCAATAAGCAGTGTTCGACTTAATAACAAGCGAACTAAAGGTACAGATATAGCCTTTGTCTTTATTAAAGCGATGCGGGCTATTTTGGGTCTGCGCGAACAGCCAGGAGTTAGCTGCTTTAAGAACCCGTTGAGCAGAGGTCTTCACAGACCAGGAGTCTGATGTGCTGTAGTAGTCCTGTATAAAACCTTTAACCGCGGTTTCACTCGCAATCTGGCTTACATTGCTGCTACTAATACCGTCAGCCAAAGCGACCACCAGCCCTTTGGACGCGAGCAAAGGCTCTTCCGGGGCATAGGCTGCATGGAAGTCCTGATTCAGGTCTTTCTTTCCTGCAGTTGAATACTGACTAACAGATACTTTAAGTTGTTTAGACATAAAAAACCCCGCCATTTCTGGCGGGGCTCCTATTATATTATTTTAGTATTAAGCGACCTTACGCTCTGGATTAGTCCTAACATGCGTCCAGTATAGTGGCAGACCTACTAGTAAGAAGCCGCCAGCAAGGTTACCCAAAGCTGTTGGGATTTCGTTCCATACGAAGTACTCGTATAAACCAAAGTCACCGCCCATGATCATAGAGAATGGGAATAGGAACATGTTTACAATAGAGTGTTCAAAGCCCATAAAGAAGAAGAGCATTACCGGCATCCACATTGCAATGATCTTACTCGTTGCAGAGGTTGAAATCATTGCACCGACAACACCCATCGATACCATCCAGTTACACAGCATGCCACGAATAAATATCGTGAACCAGCCATCAGCACCATGCGCTTGATAACCCAGTGTTCTTGACTCACCAATGGTGCTCACTTTAGCTGCCAAGGCACCGCCGTCAGTGTTGTAACCATAAGTTAGAATAAACGAAGCAAAGAAAGCTGTGGTCAGTGCGCCACCAAAGTTACCAAGGAAAACCAAGCCCCAGTTTCTCAACATTTGCGGCACGGTACAGCCATTACGTTTATCAAGTATTGATAGCGG
>NZ_LWEY01000294.1:0-867 GCF_001634935.1 Oleiphilus sp. HI0043
GGCAGCACGTAAAGTCTGGCCAGAAGGTAAATCGCCAGATACGCATGAGCGTGGTGACCCAGTAACATGGGCGATAGAGCCTATTGCTCAATATACTCCGCCTCCTTGTGATCAGCCTCAGCCAACCGGCTATGATGCTGAGGGTTGTCGTTATGTCAATGCACTGTTCAAAGATGTTGAAGCAGTTGACCCTGAAAAAGCTCAAGCAATGAGAGATCAAGCCCGTCGTGGCCGTGATGTTTGGTTTAAAGGTACCTTTGGTAATCAGGATGAGAACATCATTCACCAAGCACGACTAACCGGTAAAGAGGGTATGAACTACCCGTGGTTAGATACTCGCACTCGTCCTTATCGTTTCACCAAATGGGGCTTGATCAACGACCCGGATTGTAAGCAAGGTGATGCGTCTTCTAATTGGTATGATATCTGCCAAGACCCTCATTCATCGGGTGTGCTCGGATATCGTAAATACTATCAGGAGCCGATCAAGGATGAGTCTGGCAAAGTGGTTTACGATGCAAGAACTGCAGCCTACGAAGAAAATGAAATCAAAGAAAACAAACGCTTTGCTATCGGACACCCCTGTGTACAGTGTCACGTAGCGTTTGAACCGACAAACCCGCCTAAAGATCCAAATGAGCCTAAGTGGGAAAACCTGAGTGCAACAATTGGTAACCAACACACGCGCCAGCCTATGGCTTTTTTCCAAGGTGTGCCTGAAGACCATTTAGCGAACCAAGCAGTGATGGCAGGACGTTTAGGAACAATTGACACGTCGATTGTAGCGTCTGATTGGAGCCACAACCCGGGTACGCAAAACAATATTATGGACTTCCATAACAAGCGTGTCTTTGAGCATGAAATGAA
>NZ_LWEY01000295.1:0-1156 GCF_001634935.1 Oleiphilus sp. HI0043
TGATTCACATCAAAGCTTTCCCTAGTCTCTAGCTTCATGATGAGAAACTATAAGAACGACAAAAATCAGGTACATGCCGTAGAGTTTCAACTCTGTTACCTCTCTTTTCTTTCGTTTTCCGATTTTTGAATCTGAACTCACGATTAGGAGGCATATATGTCTAATGTAAACGTTGCTTTTGTCACGGGCGGAACCGGTGGAATAGGTACTGCGATCTGCCAAACACTACATGATGAAGGCTACACCGTTGTTGCTGCATCCAGCAGCCAAGAAAAAGCCGACAACTGGCAAGCGCAACTCAAAACACAAGGCTATGACATTAAAACCTGTGTACTGGAGGTTGCTGATTTTGACAGTTGTACCCGCAATATTCTTGATATTGAAGAAAGCATTGGCCCCATTGCAGTTTTGGTGAATACCGCTGGTATCACTCGCGATACCAGCTTAAAACGAATGTCACCACAAAAATGGCAAGAGGTCATTGATGTGAACCTGAGTGGAACCTTCAATACTTGTCGGAATGTCATCGAGTTCATGTTGAAACGCCAATACGGGCGAATTATTAATATCTCTTCTATCAACGGTGAAAAGGGCCAATTTGGTCAAGTGAATTACGCTGCCAGCAAAGCTGGCATTCATGGTATTACCATGTCACTAGCGCAAGAAGTAGCCAGCAAAGGCATTACTGTTAACACTATTTCCCCTGGTTATATAGCAACTGAAATGGTGATGGCGGTCGAAGAGAGTATAAGAAACCAAATTATCGCCCAAATTCCGGTCGGCAGGCTGGGTGATCCAAAAGAAATAGCGAGACTTGTTGCTTTCTTATCAGACAAACAGTCTGGTTTTATCACTGGATCAAATCTTTCCATTAACGGCGGTCAGCACATGCACCACTAGTAAATAACAAGGAGACATACATGAACGAATTTATCGATTCATTAAGCGAACAAGCGAAACGCTTTGTTGAGCCTGCAAAAGAAGTGAATAGATTGCTACTGAATAACGTAGGTGAGTTAGTTGATATTCAAGCGCAAGCCTTTGCAAACTACGCTGAAATGGGTATAGCCCAGGCAAAATCGGCATTAGAGATCAGAAATAGCGATTCACTGAACGCCTTTGTAGAGCAACAATCTGAATTTTCTGAGACTGTTCA
>NZ_LWEY01000296.1:0-580 GCF_001634935.1 Oleiphilus sp. HI0043
TATCAGGTTAATAAAGCCCGTTTGATAGAGAAAATAGCCGAGCTTGTTAAAGACAAGAAGATCGAAGGTATCACCGAGCTTCGTGACGAGTCTAATAAAGAAGGTATGCGAATAGTGATCGAACTTCGACGTGGCGAAATGCCTGAAGTGATCATGAACAACCTTTATGCCCAGACTCAACTTGAGAACGTATTTGGTATTAATATGGTTGCTTTGGTTGATGGTGAGCCAAAGACGATCAATCTAAAGCAATCGCTAGAAATATTCGTCAAGCACCGAAGAGAAGTCGTTACTCGTAGAACAGTCTACTTGCTCCGTAAAGCGAGAGAGCGTGGGCATGTGTTGGAAGGTTTAACGGTTGCTTTGGCAAATATCGATCCGGTTATTGAGTTAATCAAGAAGTCACCAAGTTCTGCGGAAGCGAAAGAAAAACTCTTGGCTCAAGCTTGGAGTCCTGGTGATGTGACCGCGATGCTTGCTAGTGCAGGTGAGAATGCCTGTCGCCCAGATGATTTAGAACCACAGTATGGCTTGCGTGATGGTAAATATTACTTATCGCCAACTCAGGCTCAAGAAATTC
>NZ_LWEY01000297.1:0-952 GCF_001634935.1 Oleiphilus sp. HI0043
ACAACGGCTTTTGGTTAAATAACCTGATCGAACAACTTAACCAAGGGTTTAAGCTTCAATTAAGCCCTTTATCCGAAGAAGAAATACTGCGTGTGATTCTGCCCGTGTTATCAAAAAACGAGTGAATAAGTAGATTTTCAAGAAATAGCTAGCCGCACAAGCTCTTCCACTAAGAGTACTAGAGAAAAAGGAATGCAAAATGTATAAATACATAAAACTAGATCAAGAACAGCAGTTCTCCGACTTCAACAAAAGGTCATTCAAATTTAACCAGTCTGTAGTGGAGACACCTCTAGCATCACTTGATAGTCTATCTGAGTTAGTCCTCAGACTTCCCCCGGAGCACGTGTATGCCAGCTCTAGTAAAGTCGACATCAATGCAAATCTTGATACAGCTCATAAAGAACATAAAATAGAATGCTCATTAGAGCACGCACTGGAAAATCTGGCGACTTCAGACTCTTTTGTGATGGTTAGAAGTCCTGAAATTGACGAACAATATAAAGAGCTATTTACAGGGCTAAAGAACGACCTTGAACAACTTGCCCAAGAACTAGGTACAGAAATTACTGACTCAACACTCTATCTATTTATCACGTCACCAAATGGCACAACGCCTTATCACATCGACCGGTATAGCACTTTCCTTATGCAACTTACGGGCACTAAAGAAGTCTATACGTGGGAACCCTGGAATAAAGAACAAATTAGTGATGATGAACTGGAAACATTTGTAGCCAAAACCCATAAAGTAGCACCAAGCTTACGGGACGAATTTGTTAACACCTCAACAAAAACTTTTATTAAGCCAGGTGAAGGCGCTCATATTCCCTATTTAGCACCACACTGGGTAAAAACATGCGATGAAGTTTCAGCCTCAGTATCAATTATCTTCAACACGAAAGAAACTCAGAAGAAAGGCTTAGCCTTGCGCTTTAATGAATTAGTTAAG
>NZ_LWEY01000298.1:0-725 GCF_001634935.1 Oleiphilus sp. HI0043
CCAATTCTGGCTTCTTCGCCTCGGCCAAGAATATTGGGTGCAACAACCGCCACTAAAAGACCTAGGATCACCATGACCACCATTATCTCGATTAGCGTGAAACCGGATTGCTTAACATGTGAACGTTTCATCTTACTTCCTTATCTAAGTAGGTATTTATAATTTCTTGTGATAACTGCACAACCAAAGTGGCCGACGATTTTATACCAAAATCTATGCAACCAAATTACTCATATTCAATATAGGCAACATAATCGCCAAGACAATGACCAAAACCACGCCGCCCATAAAGAGCAACATGAGCGGTTCAAACAAACCAACGATTGTTTCGATTAGTCCTTGCAGATCGCTTTCCTGATGCCGTGCTGTTCTTTCAAGCATTTCATCCAACTCGCCACTAGACTCGCCGCTGGCGATCATATGAATCATCATTGGTGGAAAGTAGCCTGTTTGCTCAAGAGAATTGTGCAAGTTTGCACCTTCACTCACTTTCTGCGCTGCTTCAGCTAAGGATGCTTTGAGGCAATCGTTTGTTAAGACCTCGGAAGATATGCGCATCGCATCAACTAAAGGCACGCCGCTACTATTAAGGATACTAAGCGTACTAGCAAATTGAGAGGTATTGGAGCCCCTCGAAATCTTTTGAATAAATGGCATACCTAACAAGCGCTTATGATACGCAAAGCGGAAGCCATCTTTCTTTAGCATGACCTTAAAGCCCATAC
>NZ_LWEY01000299.1:0-894 GCF_001634935.1 Oleiphilus sp. HI0043
GAACGAATCAAAAGAAGATGATGGGTCTATTTATTGGTTCGAGTTGAACTTGCCGGTAGTTCGTGGCGATAACTCCAGAGAGTTGTTGGATTTGTCCTTGCTGAAAACGCTCAAAGTACTGGTGATCGATTCGTATGAGCTTAGTCGTAAAATTACACTTGAACTCTTAAGCGAGTGGGGGATTCAGTTCGAGGCGGTGGGGACTGCTGCAGAAGCGATAAAAGCCTTGCATTCTTATGCTGGAAGTGAAGAGCAGTTCAACATGATCTTGTGTGATGACATCTTACAGGATTTGTCGGGTGTAGAAGCTTGTCAGATGATTCGCCAGTCTATCGTTGATCCTGTGCAGATCGTTGTTTTATGTTCAAATCCACAGTTGGGTGATGCGGAAGGCTTCTTTTTGGCAGGAGCTAGTGGCTTTTTGAGTAAGCAGTTCCGTGACCCGTTTTTGAGGGGAGTTATGTGTCAGGCCTATGCTGAGCGATTCCGTCAGGGAAGTGAGCGTCGCTTGGTGACGCGATATACCGTGAGTGATGCTGAAGAAAGTTCGGACCCCGAAGTTATAGATCTACAGGACCAAACCAAGTCCAATATATTAATTGTCGAAGATAACATTGTTAACCAGCAGCTTGTTATGCGTATGCTGGAGCGTAATGGCTGCCAGGTAGACCTGGCGGTAAATGGGTTTGAGGCAATTGAGCTATTTAAGAAGAATAAATATGCTTTAATTTTTATGGATTGTTTAATGCCTGAAATGGATGGCTATGAAACCACGCAAATAATACGTGAGATCGAACGATCCAAGCCTGAACGTGGTCGTACGCCAATTGTGGCTTTAACAGCAAATGCTTTTGAAGAAGAAGCTGAGGGATGCTTCCAGGTCGGTATGGATGA
>NZ_LWEY01000300.1:0-831 GCF_001634935.1 Oleiphilus sp. HI0043
TCAGTCGGTGCAAACACGGTGAACGGCCCATCCCCCACCAACGCAGCATCTAAGCCTTCTTGCTGAAGCGCGGCGAGCAAGGTTGTGAACTCTGCATCCACCTCAGCCCCTGCCAAATTAGTCACCAGCTCACCAATGGTAATACTGTCATCTGATAAAGCATCAGCTGATGGTGGCAATAGGACTTTATCAATCGCATGGATTATTCCATTTGATGTATCGACATCGGCAACAATGACCTTAGATGTGTTAATGAATAAGTCTGGGTCATCATAAGAAATTGCCAGATCTTTTGCGGTATATAACGGCGTTGTTGTATTGCCTGACAGGCTGATTGCGGTCAAAGCATCAACTTCAGAGTCCAATACATGATATTGCAGAATATCCCCAAGATTCGTTAGTGCAAGAATATCACCGGCACTATCAAACGCGTCATTATTTGCCACCAAGTCTGCAAAGGCATCATCAGTCGGTGCAAAAACGGTTAGGTCTGGCGTTGTCGCTAAAGTGCTTACTAAGCCAGCCTCAACGACGGCAGCCACCAATGTATCAAAGCGACCATCTGCTTGTGCCGTTTCAACAACATTGAAATAATTTGGTGGAATAAGAACCTTATCTATTGCGTGAATGATACCGTTGTCCGCAACAACGTCAGCGATCACAACTTGAGAGCGGTTAACAAATAGATCATCGCCAGAGACAGATACTTCAATACTCGACGTCTCAACAGTGGGTGTTGTGTTATCCATCATTCCAGCTAAGGATGTAGCTGCTGTCGCGTCAACCGTTCCAGATAAAACATGGTAAGTCAGGATATTAGCTAGGTCTGAA
>NZ_LWEY01000301.1:0-764 GCF_001634935.1 Oleiphilus sp. HI0043
GCATAAATCTGTTAGAGGTTCTGATCCCGACGCCGCGCTATATTGGTTTGTCCGTATGATTGATGCCGGTTGTGACCCTCTATATATAGCCAGGCGCGTAGTTAGGATGGCGAGTGAGGATATTGGTAATGCAGACCCCCGAGCGTTAACACTTGCTTTAAATGCCTGGGATGTTCAGGAGCGCTTAGGTAGCCCCGAAGGTGAGCTGAGTATAGCGCACGCTGTGATTTACTTAGCTGTCGCCCCAAAGAGCAATGCGGTATACAGCGCTTTTAATGCCTGTCGACGTTTGGTGCAGGAAGGCGGAGATGAGACAGTGCCAATGCATTTAAGAAATGCGCCTACACAGCTCATGAAAGATCAGGGTATGGGAATGGAGTACCGTTACGCTCATGATGAGCCTGATGGCTTTGCTGCTGGTGAATGTTATTTTCCTGAAGACCTTGCTGGCACGCAGTTATATCACCCGGTAAATCGTGGTTTAGAGCTAAAAATTGGCGAAAAAATGGCGCGTCTCAGGCAGTTAAATGCAGAGTCAGAACAAAAAAGATTTCCCTAACTTTGCTACAATTTACTAATAGACTATTTATTCGCCCTAGTCCTAAGGTTGATTTATTGGCGTTAAGTCTTTAGCTATCAGTAATCGAGATTTCATATATGAGTACACACCCTTTTTTAAAGCTGCTATTGAGTATCCTGGCCTTGTCCTTAGTTGCTTGTGGAAGCGGTAGTAAGCTGAGTGATGATACTTACGATGGCTTGGT
>NZ_LWEY01000302.1:0-8273 GCF_001634935.1 Oleiphilus sp. HI0043
AAATTGCTACTCACATTAGAAAATTGAATTGAATAATCTGGCCATTTTGGGCCTGACTTGATCTATTGCAATTTATGGCAAAAGCGGCCCAAAACAATTTATTATCTTAAGCTACCTTTTGTTTTACCAAAATTCTCAACAAAAACCGTATCATTTCGAACTTTAGTTTTTGAATAATTTATTGGTGGATACTCGAGGTGATTCTGAAAATACCACCAAAGTAGCTGACCTTCAGACTGTCTCAAAGAGTTACCAAAATTCCTAAAGGGGCTAACGAATATTGATATAGGACCATATTTAGAAACTATATGGTTAAACTTAAGGTTGTTTGCTTTAGATGTTGAGTGCAGGTTTGCATATTTATAGTACCGACTCTTTATCGAGTTCTTAGTTTGGCCAATGTATAAAATTCTGCTTTTCCCACTTAGTCTTGGGATTTCTTTTGACGCGGCCCAAATATATACGATTTCTTTGTATTTTGATGCCTCAGCTGATCCGTAAACTAGCTCAAAACTATCTTTTGTGATCGATTCAATTTTACCTGGCAATTCAGTAAAACCAGTCAGGTCACCACTTAGATATTTATGGTTTAATTCCATTATTCGCCGACAATTACTCTAATTTCCTAACACGGATTTCTCTATAGTGTTCCCATTGTATAGGTGACTTACTACAGAAAATATTTCAGGTTTATTTTTTTGTAGAATTTCGCCGTCCAATTTTGAATATACATAAAATGAAGAATAAAATGTTCCCCAAAATCCAACGGACAGAATAAGAATATCTGAGAAAAATGTTTTAGGTATATACCAAAGATCACTGAGTTGAGCATAAGTCATAATCCATGCAGAAACATCAACCATCTCAGACCTGAAGTTTTCCACACATACTACCCAGATACTTATGGCTGCAAAAGTCCCGATGACAAAACACTTTCTTTTGATCAAAATATTTAAGTAACTATCGATTTCTCCAAGATAATCACCGTAACGGAGGTGCACTACTTTTTTGATATTGTTTATTTCACCCTCTAGCTTTTCTACTAATGAAGAGAGCTTATCCAAAGTTATTTGCTTCTTACTTCTAGCTTTTGCAATTTCGATTATTAGCTTTTCTTCTTCTAACCTTAACTCTTTTATTTTATCTGTCGCCGCAACCCCTGCCTTACTCCTTTTGCTTAATGATCCGTTTTTATTGGTAGAAACCCCATTGGAAATAGCTTCCTCCTTAATTCTATTAGCCTTAGATGTAAGCTCTTCCTTTTTTTCTTGAAGCTTTAAAATAAGTTGTTCGACAGGTTCCAAATTTCTATAAGCTTTAGCTGTATAGGTTTTTATTGAACCTTCGATATGATCAATTTTATCAAGCTCGTCTTTAGTAGGTCCCATTTGGCTTTCAGTTGGTAGACTGACCTGAGCTCGATCAAATAGCAAACCTACTAACATTGTAATATAAGCAATTATACCGAGAATGCCGATTAAGACCCCCGCTACAGCTACAATATAAAATAAAATAAGTAGTTTGATTGTAGGTGCTGCTGCACTATTATTTTGTCGCATAAATATTTCCTTTATCCAATGCGCTTAAGTCTATTACTAATTATGGGGAAACTGCGGTAACCTCGAACGGGAATCATGTCAGGAGAAAATATTTCGCCTTCCTTTTTATAGGTTACTCGAGATATCAAAGGAATTGCCACCATTAAAAAGAACACTGCTAAGGCTCTATTTGTTTTTCTTTGTTCTCGTTTATCACCCGAAGGATTCATTGTTTGCCAAAAAGCTAAAGCCACCAGGGAACCCCAGGCTATTTTAGTCGGAACAATAATCGGCAACATCCAACGAATACCGCTTTTCCAAGTTCTATGAATTACGTACAGCATAATAAAGACGGCTGGTCCCAGTACTAAAAACAAGTGTAGGTTACCGTGAATTCCTACCATCCTGCATACGAACTCCATTGCAAAAGGGATGGCTACAACACCTAGACAATAAGCTACATCATCATAGTCATAAAATACTGGAGTTTTACGCATAACGCCTAATATTGTTCCTATGGCTATACATAATATCGTCACTATTATTAAATGACTCTTCCACATAGACTTTTCAAAGACTGCCATCTTTTCTTCTATTCTGGTTAAAGCGTTATCTTTCAATTCTATGCTAGTGATCAATTGAGCAAGCTCTTCAGCTTTTGTAGGGTCAAATGCTTGATTCGTTGTTTCAGAAATATAATTTTGAAGCTCTTGGTAAGCATTTTTACTTTTGAGAATCCTTTCTCTCTCTGGGATGAGCTGATCGGAAATTATTCCATCTATAATATTAAAGTGGCTTTCAACTTTCTTTATGACGCTTTTGTTATCAGAATTGAGTAGCTCACGAAGTCTTGCTCTGTTATTTTTATAATTTTCAAGGTTAGCAATTAACCGTAGCTTTTTATCTCCATCCTTTTCTTGCTTAACTTCCAGAAAGCTCTCGTTAAACCAGTTATATGACTGGGCTATTGCGTCATCTGTATGTACTTCTTCTGCTAATATATAGTTTTCTATTTTTTTAAGGTTGCTCTCTAATGTCAGGATAAATTCTTCTCGGCCCTTATCATAACCCGACCTCCCATAGTACGAATGAACCATTCCTTTTTTCAAATTCATACACTCATCGAACTTACTTAACCAATTATCTTTTCGGATTTCAATATTCTGAAATGACGCATCTGGGTGGTAGCGGTCATATAGCTTTCCTCCATTATCCCTGTAATCTTTTGTCCTGGTTAGCCACTCGATCGGCTTTTGTACCAAGTAATATGCTTGATCACATGAAAGCTCACTTAGGCTCAAATGATTTGGTAAAGATGCTTGTGCTTGGGGGAGAAGAAATAAACCAGTAAATATGAGAAAGATTTTTATTGTCCGCACTACTATCCCTTTCTATGCTTATTGAATTGCTATTGTAGGTAATTAAAGTGTAGTGATGAAAAGTTTTTTTTCAAATACCGTCACTAGTGTCCGGTTAAACATAACTAATCTCCAGTTCTAACTGAGGTGTTATTTTTCGGCCGTCTTTTTTTCTACCCGGATCAGGATGAAGTAACTCCTCTATTAACCTCCGGCTAGTCAGATTTAGGCTCATTAACCTCGCTATTTTTTGGAGCGAAAATCCACATTGAATGCCAAGCTGAGTTAACTTCAATAGCAAGTAAGCAATCATTGCCACAAGTACCTGGATCATCACCGCATTTTCACTTCTTCCCAGAAAACGTTTGATCTTCAGGTTCTGTTTAATCCACTTGAAGAATAACTCAATTTGCCAGCGCTGCTTATAAAGATCAGCAATGTCTTCAGCGCTACGCTTCAGGTCATTACTGATAAAAACAAGGACTTTCTGATCTTCTTCTCTCTTGAATGTAATGCGTCTTAAAGGGATCGGGCAATCTTCTTTTGCCTGATCCGAACTTAACTGAATAACCTCATCCGATAGCACTGACTCAGTCCTGGTTTTTCTGGTCTCGATCACTTCATAACATGCATTACTTTTCAGTCTTCCCACAAACGTGGAGCCCATCTGATCTAAGGAGTAATACCAGCCATAGTCATTGTAGGCGCGGTCTACCACGTAGATTACTCCTGACATCATGGGCAAGTTTGTGAGTGCTTTACGGTCATTGATCTTGGCATGAGTCATCTCAAAATAGGTGGGTACATCTGCCTTTGGATCATAGACCGTATGTAGCTTAATACCTGCCTTTGTGGAGCGAAATTTAGCCCATTCAAATTGATTCAAATTTAAGTCAATGGTCGTGGAATCAATAAGCCTTACCATGTCACTAGTTTCTTTGCTTGGAATATGTGCTCTCACTTTTCCCAACAGAAAAAAGAACGTTTCCTGAAAGATAGCAACGGGTCGATTTTTGTTGGCATCAGATAAGGATGAACGCCTTATGGCTCGTGTTCCCAGATGGTAATGATGGGCCTGTTTACTGTTAAAGCTATCCTCAAGATCCCGCAAAGACTGCCTGCCTGATAGCTGGCAAAACAATAATGCAATCAGTTGATCCCAGCAATTTAGGCTGCGTGTTCGATGGTCACCCTTATAACGGTCAACGGTAGCTTGGAACCGGTGACGAGGTAAAAAATTTAGAAGCTGATGGAAGACGGTGTTACGATGTTTCAAGCCTGAATCCTTTGTGGTGAAATTGCTGTCTCGACAACTGCTATTTTACCGCATGTCAATGGATTCAGGCTTCTTAAAGCCCGTTCACTTTTTTTAACCGGACACTAGTGAAATACCGTACTACTTTCAATACAGTCCTTCTCACCTTTGCTATCCGTCATCCCGGCACAGAAAAGGTCCTCAATGACCGTGATGCAAATGGCCATAACCTTCATACGAGGATGATTATTAGGCCAATTTTGACATGCGTACCAGTGACCTATACTGATTCACAGAAGCCACCAGATAATGGTCCGCTAATCGTCTGAAGCGAACCAAGACGGCAGCTGCTTACTGATGACCTTTATCTTCAATTTATAATTCAGCGTCTCTAAGCCGCAAAAGCTATGCGATCACTCATATCCAGAGTAAATAATCCGTACGGGTTGATATGGCTATATATCAAAGGGCTTAATGCCCGATAGTCTTCAGGTATCAGTTTCGAACGTATCGCGTTATCGGATAGCACATCTTCAATCATCAATGTGTTGACGTAAACCAGGCAGCTTTGCAGTAGATGTAGCGAGAGTATTGATATTTCCTGATCTTTTGTTGAGTTTGTCGCAATTTCTCCACTTTTACCGTAGAAAATAAATGAATTAGCGCTGTTCCAGTTTTCAACTACATTCAAGCCTTCGTGAATTTCTCTCCTAAGTTCTTCTGAACCAATATATCGGCAAAGAAAGATCGTTTTAATGACTCTACCCAGCTCAGCCAATGCCTTATAAGTTGGGTGTTGAACATTGTTTCGAGTAAAACGACGAAGAATAGATTCCGGGTCAGCATTACCTTGTTTTAGTGCTGTCGTGTATTTGATCATTTCATCGTATTGCTGAGATATAAGGTTCCAGTTGATGGGCTGTTTCTTTAAAATTGGTTGAAGGTTGTCGTATTGGTTCGGGGTTTCTTCTCCCGTTAACGATAGTTTTTGTGATGCAAGAGCTTTGAGTCTTGGAAGCAAATCAAAACCCAGTAGGTGACAAAAAGCAAAGCCAACTTCACTTTGACCATGGGAATCAACAAATTGTTTGTTTACTTCCATATCAGTGCAGTGACGCAATACACCTTCAATCATTGATGCGACTTCTGACGACGAGCAGCGTTTAAGTTGTGAATAAATGCAGGTAGAGTTTTTCTCCACATGCCAATAAATCATAACCCCTCTTCCTTGGTAACGGATATGCCACTCGGTTAATAGATTTGCATCCCAAGCCCCGATCTTCTTAGAGTCTGATGCACAAGCAGTGGTACCTTCTCCCCAAATATCAGGGTTTCGTGCTCTTAACGTTGCGTTTACCACATCTCGAATAGCCGCGCGAAGGCTGTCTTTATGTACAAATTGATTTCTAACGTGCAGCAGCTCCCGATAACCAAAACCATGTGGGCCATCTGCAAGTCGCTTTATTCCTGCATTTGTGCCTAACGCGTAAAGTACGAGGAGTAATCTCCTTTGTATTTCATCTCGGCTTAATCTCTCCCGAGAGGCAACACTTGAAAAGCGGGAGGTAAAGTCGATACGTAAGTCTGACTCTTTAAGAACGTCAAGCAGACTTGTCATTGGCCATTTTTCTTGGATGGAGCTTTTTATAGAAAGAATATTCTCTGGATCTGGCAACGGCTCGTAAGGGGAAACACTGATGCGGTTTTTCCCTTGGGGTTTTAGTCTTACGTGTTTGTTTTTTGGGATCGTATTGTTCAGATGTGAAAGCGCTGCTCCCATATCACTCTTTAATTGAGAGACAAACTCGGCAGCATCTTGGGTATGCCCTAAAATCTGATAGTAAGAGTTTCGCTTTTCTTCAAAGTCAGTCGGCAGATCTTCATCCGGGTCACGATATTTGTCTGCACCTTCTACCCAAATTTCCTTACATCTCAGTTTCTCGCGGAGCATTTGAAGAACACAGATCTCGTAATTAATGCGATTGATGCGCCGAGTTTTACCTTGCTTCTCAATCACAACCTCTCGCCATTTTGGCTTAATGACTCCATCGATAGGAACTCGATCATTTAAAATTATATATTGCTGCTTACTTTCTCGATGGTCGGCTATCCATTCTAAAGCCTCTAAAACTGGGCGATGTAATGTATTGTTGGATTTGAATTTCAATAGCTCCAAAAGCTTAGGGAGCATTCGTCGGTAATGGCCACCATATGATGAACGGATTAAGGTATGAACTTGGTTTTTGTACCCTGAGCCAGAAGATTTAAACTCTTTAACTAGGTTCGTTAACGTCGATTCACCGGCTATTGGATAAATAACTTCTTGCACTGTAGCGCTTGGTTTTTCCAGCGAGGCTTCTGCAATTCTAAAAAGTATCGTGTTTTTGCCATACACCTTTTGAAAATCTTTGAGCATAGACTTTACGACCTTTTTCTCTGCGCGAGCATTAAGCCGATGAACTATCTGGCAAAACAAATCAATTAACCCATCTATTGCTTCTCTTTGCCGAGAAAAGCACAGCATGGCCAGCATTGCGTACTTAGAGGATTCAGGATGCCTTCTAACTTCCCAGGCATTTTCTGAAGCAACCCGTTGACGATAACGAGAAACTATTTTCTGAGGTACGGCAGAGAGTACCTGTTTATCAAGATTCAGCGAGTTTAAGAAACGAAGCTTTTTACTTTCATTTATTATGCTGTCTAAGCTCATTCGCCCCGGCTCAGATTTAAGCTCTGAGTAATTTAGACCTGATGTATTTTCTGAAATTAGAGCATCAAGTTTTTCTTTTGCGCTCGTGGATAATGAAACTGAGATTTCATTGAAAAGCCGCCGCTCGAACTCGCTAACAGAAGATGCAATCAGTCTATCGAGCTCTTTCACTGCTGGCAGCTCCACTTTGTTCTGATGAAACCACTCGGCCAACCTAGATCCGAGATCTGTTTGTTCACTATTATTTGGTAAATGCTCGCAAACCAACCATTCAGAAGCTTTCTGTTTATCAGTGCTTGTTACCTTACGAATTCCAAGGAACTTTAGTAAGGTTTCTCGATGACGGCGACCAGATCTCCCAATCCAGTCATAATTGTCAATGTCGGAAAGGTCAGCATCTAGCTGATCACACAAATATTTCAGGGGCGCAGCGGGTATGTCAGATGACTTGTAGGGGAAATTACCGGTGTTCTGGTAGTACTTCAATTGAGCGAACAGACCCAACAGACTTTTACCTGGTTTGCTGCCTTTTAACTCGAGCTCTTTAAATGAAAGTGTCCAGTGGTTTGTGAGCTCTTCGAGATCCCAAAGCTTTTTCATGCCTCATTCCTTTATATTTTTATTTTAAGAATGAGGAGAGTACAAAAAGTTGGCCGCTATCGCACCTTAGAGTGTATTACCCCAATAAGAGCGTAGTGATATGCCAGTTATCAATATTTTGAACGACGCAGAAAGACTGTTGTTCGACACTCCTCCTAGATTTTCCAAGGAAGATCGTCAACGTTACTTCTCGATTCCATCTGAACTGAAATCAAGCATCACTCGAATTCATCCGATCGAAAGCAGAATTGGCTTTATTTTGCAGCTTGGTTACTTCAGATCTCGAGCTCGCTTTTTCAATTCTGCCCAATTTGGAAAGCGCGATATCAACCATGTGGCTAAAACTTTAAGCGTTGAACCCCCTACTTCATTGACTAGCTACGCTGGATCTTTAGTTACCAGGCATAGAATCAAGATTCTGGATTTCCTGAACTGGGAATCTTATGACAGTAGTATGACTGAAACTCTAGTAGGTTTAGCGCTGAATTTTGCTGCTCAAAAAGAACAACCAAAATTCATTTTCGACGCGCTTACAGATGCTTGCTGGAAACACCAAGTAGCCATTCCGAGCTTTAGTGAATCCCCCTGTGTCAGGATAGTTGTCGCCTCTGTTAATTTTTAATAATTGAATAGGAGGCGGTAAGAGAATATGAGTGAAGCATTATTCAAAAGAGTTTAAAGAAGCCATTGTTAAGAAGTGGCTTGAAAGTGGGTTATCATTAAGAACGTTTTCAGCCCAGGAAAACATAAACCTATCCACCTTGTATTCCTGGCGAGATAAATTTCAATTACCAGGTTCAAGTGTGACAAAA